>JAEWAD010000076.1 GCA_023391905.1 Pseudomonadota bacterium
GCCATGAACTGGTCATCTCGTTCACCGCGCATCCCGGCGGCCGCGCGTGCTTATAGCAGATGCCCGCAAGCATACAACGCGCGGACCGCCGACACTATCGCCCGCGCGTCGGCCGCTGGTTGCCGGGCGGGGAGCCGCCCGGCGCTGCGCCTAGCCGTCCCCCATCGCCATCAGCGAGGCGTTGCCGCCGGCCGCCGCGGTATTGACCGAGATCACCTGCTCCTCGGCGAAACGCAGGAGATAGTTGGGCCCGCCGGCCTTCGGGCCGGTGCCGGAGAGCCCCGAGCCGCCGAAGGGCTGGGTGCCGACGACGGCGCCGATGACGTTGCGGTTCACATAGACATTGCCGACCGCGAGTTGCTCGACGATGGCGTCGACGGTCTCATCGATGCGGCTGTGGATGCCGAGCGTCAGGCCGTAGCCGGTGGCGGCGACCGAGGCGATCACCCTGTCGAGTTCCTTCGCCTTCCAGCGCACCACATGCAGGATCGGGCCGAACACCTCGCGGTCGAGCGTGGCGGCGTCCTTTAGCTCGACAATCGTCGGTGCGACATAGGTACCGGCGTTCGGCACCCTGCCCTCGAACCGGACCGTCTCGGACTTCCGCATCGCCGCGACGTGGCGATCGAGATTGCCCTTCGCCTCGGCGTCGATCACCGGACCGAGATCGGTCTTGGGGTCGCGCGGGTCGCCGACCCGAAGCTCCGCCGCCGCGCCTTCGATCATCTCCAGCATGCGGTCGGCAACGTCCTCCTGCAGATAGAGGATGCGGAGCGCCGAGCAGCGCTGGCCGGCCGAGCGGAAGGCCGAGGCGACGACGTCGTCGGTCACCTGCTCCGGCAGCGCGGTCGCGTCGACGATCATGGCGTTCAGGCCGCCCGTCTCGGCGATCAGCGGCACGATCGGTCCCTGCTTCGCCGCGAGCGCGCGGTTGATCGACCACGCCGTCTCGGTCGAACCGGTGAAGGCGACGCCCGAGGTTAACGGATGGCTAACAAGACGGGCGCCGATCTTGCCGTCGCCGGGGACGAGCTGGCAGGCCGCGACGGGCACGCCCGCCTCGTGCAGCAGCCGGATCGCCTCGAACGCGATGACAGGCGTCTGCTCCGCCGGCTTGGCGACGACGGCGTTACCGGCGGCGAGCGCCGCCGTGACCTGGCCCAGGAAGATCGCGAGCGGGAAATTCCACGGCGAGATGGCGACGAAGACGCCGCGACCGCGATATTGGAGTTCGTTGCGCTCGCCGGTCGGGCCCGGCATCAGGGTCGGCTTGCCGAAATGACGGCGCGCCTCGGCGGCGTAGAAGCGGCAAAAATCCGTCGCTTCGCGCACTTCCGAAAGCCCGTCGCCGAGCGTCTTGCCGGCCTCGCGGGCGAGCAGGCTCATCAGCCGGTCGCGGTTCTCTTCCAGCAGATCCGCCATTCTCTCGAGCGCGGCTGCGCGATCCTCGACCGGCGTCGCCTGCCAGGCGCGGAATCCCTTCTGGCCCGCCTGCATGACGGCGTCGACCGCATCCTCGGCGAGCGAAACCACCGAGCCGACCACCGTCCGCCCGTCGACCGGGCTCAGCACCGGCTGCGGCTTGCCGTCTTCGAGCGGCGTCGCCACCACCGGCTTCGCGACCAGCGCCGTGCCGTCCTCGGCCTTCATTCCGTCCACTAGAGCGGCAAGCGTCGCGGCATGGCCGAACTCGAGGCCGGCCGAGTTACGCCGGCTCTCGCCATAGAGATCGGCCGGCAGCGGCAGGTTGCGGTTACGGGCCCGCGCCCCGCCCTCGAGCGTCGTGTCCGGCCGGCCGAGCAGGTTCTGGATCGGTACGGAGCGATCGCCGACAACGGCCACGAACGAGGAGTTCGCGCCATTCTCAAGCAGGCGGCGGACGAGATAGGCGAGCAGGTCGCGATGGCCGCCGACCGGCGCATAGATGCGCGTCGAGACCGTCGGAACGCTCTCATGCACCGCCTTGTGCAGCGCCTCGCCCATGCCGTGCAGGCGCTGCAGCTCGAAGCCGGTCGCCTCGCCCGCCATTTCGAGGATGGTGGCGACCGTCAGCGCGTTGTGGGTGGCGAATTGCGGGAAGATGCGCGGCCGGAGATCCAAGAGCTTGCGCGCGCAGTGGAGATAGTTCTGGTCGGTCGCCGCCTTGCGGGTGAAGACCGGATAGTCGTCGAGCCCGCGCTCCTGCGCCCGCTTCACCTCGGTGTCCCAATAGGCGCCCTTGACGAGCCGCACCATGAGACGGCGCGACAGCGCCAGCGCCATCTCGCTCAACCACGCGATCACCCCACCCGCGCGCTTTTGATACGCCTGCACCGCGAGGCCGAAGCCGTCCCATCCGGCAAGAGAAGGATCGCGCAGGACATCTCGGACGAGAAGGAGCGACAATTCCAGCCGGTCGGCTTCCTCGGCATCGACCGTCAGCGGCAACTCGTAGCGTTTTGCCATGCGCGCGAGGTCGAGCAGCCGGGGACCGAGTTCGCGCAACACCCGGTCCTGCGAGACCGCCTCATAGCGCGGATGCAGCGCCGACAGCTTCACCGAGATGCCGGGCCGCTCGTAAAGGCTGGTGGCGTTCGAGGACTTGCCGATCGCCTCGATCGCATTCGCATAGGAATGGAAATAGCGCTCGGCGTCCTGCGCGGTGCGGGCGCCCTCGCCAAGCATGTCGAAGGAATATCGGCTTTCCGGATCGGACGCCGCGCGGTCCAGCGCCTCCTCGATCGTCTGTCCATGGACGAAATGCGAGCCGAGCAGCCGCATCGCCTGCCGGGTGGCAAGCCGCAGCGCCGGCTGTCCGAGACGGCGCGCGAGGCTTTCCAGGATGTTCTCCGGCGTCTGGCCGGGCGCGATCAGCCGCGCCGAGAC
>JAEWAD010000094.1 GCA_023391905.1 Pseudomonadota bacterium
TCGCCGTCTACGAGATGGAGCAGGTGCTCATCGTCGGCGGCCTGACGCCGGTCGAGATCGCCGTGCTCGTGCTGTTCGCGCTGAATTTCGGCTGGATCGCGATGGCCTTCTCCAGCGCGATCGCCGGCTATGGCGTCGTCATGGGCCGCCTGCACCGGCCGAAGCGGACCCCGGCCGGCCCGCTCGAGAGCCGGACGGCCATGCTGATGCCGACCTACAACGAGGACCCGTCGCGGGTCTTCGCCGCCGTCGAGGCGATGGCGACCGGGCTGGACGAGCTCCGCCAGGGGCCGGCCTTCGACTGGTTTATCCTGTCCGACACGACCGATCCCGACGTCGCCCTGCAGGAAGAGGCCGCGCTGCTGACGCTGCGCGCCCGCCTCGGCGACAGGGCGCGCGTCTATTATCGCCGCCGCCGCAAGAACGTCGCCCGCAAGTCCGGCAACGTCGCCGATTTCTGCACCCGCTGGGGCTCCGCCTATGACCACATGCTGGTGCTCGACGCCGACAGCCTGATCGCCCCCGAGACGATCGTCGAGCTGGCGCGCCGCATGGAAGAGGACCCCGACGCCGGCCTGATCCAGACGATCCCCGCGCTCGTCAACGGCACCACCATCGTCGCGCGGCTGCAGCAGTTCGCCGGCCGCGTCTACGGCCCGATCGTCGGCGCCGGCCTCGCCTTCTGGACCGGCTCCGAGGGCAATTACTGGGGCCACAACGCGATCATCCGCACCCGCGCCTTCATGGAATCGGCCGGCCTTCCCGACCTGCCGGGCAAGCCGCCCTTCGGCGGCCACATCCTGAGCCACGATTTCGTCGAGGCCGCTCTGCTGCGCCGCGCCGGCTGGACCGTGCGCATCGCCGAGGACCTCGCCGGGTCCTACGAGGAGAGCCCGCCCTCGATCATCGATCTCGCCGTGCGCGACCGGCGCTGGTGCCAGGGCAATCTGCAGCACATCTTCGTGCTGCCGGCGCGCGGCCTGCACTGGGTGAGCCGCATCCACCTCCTGACCGGCATCGGCTCCTACCTCGCCTCGCCGCTCTGGCTGCTGCTGATCCTCGCCGGCCTGGTGCTGTCGCTGCAGGCGCACTTCATCCGGCCGGAATATTTCACCGAGGATTTCCAGCTCTTCCCGACCTGGCCGGTGATCGACGCCGAGCGCGCCTTGCGCCTGTTCGGCCTCACCATGGTCATCCTGTTCGGCCCGAAACTCCTCGGCCTGATCGCCTTCCTGCGCAACCGCGACGACCGCCGCACGGTCGGCGGCTTCCGCACGCTGGCGAGCTTCGTCTTCGAGATCATCGTCTCGGCCCTGATCGCGCCGGTGATGATGCTGGTCCATACCGGCGCCATCGTGTCGATCCTGATCGGCCGCGATTCCGGCTGGAAGCCGCAGCGCCGCGACGATGGCGGCGTGCCGCTGCGCTCGCTGATCGTCCGCCACCGCTGGCACTTCCTGATGGGCGTGGCGCTGCTGCTCGCCGCCTCACTCGATAGCTGGGTGCTGGTGGCGTGGCTGTCGCCGGCGATCCTCGGCCTGCTGCTCGTCGTGCCGGTTTCCGGCTGGACCGGTTCGAATCGGGCCGGCCGCTTCATCCGCCGCATCGGCCTGCTGCGCACGCCGGAGGAAGTCGCCCCGCCCGCCGTGGCGGTCGACGCCGCCGCGATCCGTCCCGCCTACGAGGCGGCCATCGCCGCCGCCCCCGGTCTCGCGGCGATCGCCGGCGACGCGGAGCTGCGCGCAGTGCATCTCGCCCTGACGGACGCGGTGGCGGAGCGCCCGCGCGGCAAGATCGAGGCCATAGAGGCGCTCGCCGCGGCCAAGATCGAGGATGCCTCCAGCATCGAAGAGGCGGTGTCGTTCATGACACCGCAGGAGCGCGCCATGGTCATGGCAACCCCGGCGCTCATAAGCCGGCTCAGTGCGCTCCCCGGCTGAAACGGCCGATTTTACTCGCACTGCAACATAAAGCTTCGACCTTTTCGCAAGCGCACAAACCTAGTAAGGCTTACCGCACTAAGGTTCGGTTGCGCGGCAAAGCGCCGCTCACTGTTGGGGGAAATACGTGGCTATCAAGAAAATCCTTGTCGCCAACCGGTCTGAGATCGCCATTCGCGTCTTCCGCGCGGCGAACGAACTGGGCCTGACGACCGTCGCGATCTTCGCCGAGGAAGACAAGCTCGCCCTGCATCGCTTCAAGGCCGACGAGTCCTACCAGGTCGGCAAGGGCCTCGGCCCGATCGAAGCCTATCTCAACATCCCCGACGTGATCCGCATCGCCCGCGAGGCGAAGGTCGACGCCATCCATCCCGGCTACGGCCTCCTGGCCGAGAGCCCCGAATTCGCCGAGGCCTGCGCCGAGGCCGGCATCATCTTCATCGGCCCGTCGCCCGAGACGATGCGCATGCTCGGCAACAAGGTCGCGGCCCGCAACCTGGCGATTGCCGCCGGCGTGCCGGTGATGCCGGCGACCGATCCGCTGCCGGACGTTGTCGAGGCCATCAAGGCCGAGGCCGCCCGCATCGGCTATCCGCTGATGCTGAAGGCCTCCTGGGGCGGCGGCGGTCGCGGCATGCGCGTCATCCGCGACGAGGAGACGCTGCTCAAGGACGCCATCACGGCGCGTCGCGAGGCCAAGGCCGCCTTCGGCAAGGACGAGATCTATCTCGAGAAGCTGGTCGAGCGCGCCCGCCACGTCGAAGTGCAGATCCTCGGCGACCAGCACGGCAACATCGTCCATCTCTACGAGCGCGACTGCTCGGTGCAGCGCCGCCACCAGAAGGTGGTCGAGCGCGCGCCCGCGCCCTACCTCTCCGACGCCGAGCGCAAGGAGATCACCGACTACGGCGTGAAGATCGCCGAGGCGGCCGACTATTACGGCGCCGGCACGGTCGAGTTCCTGATGGATGCCGACACCGGCAAGTTCTACTTCATCGAGGTCAACCCGCGCATCCAGGTCGAGCACACCGTCACCGAGCAGGTGACCGGCATCGACATCGTCAAGGCGCAGATCCACATCGCCGAGGGCGCCGCCATCGGCACGCCGGAATCGGGCGTCCCGGCCCAGGCCGACATCCGCCTGAACGGCCATGCCCTGCAGTGCCGCATCACGACGGAAGATCCCGAGCAGAACTTCATCCCGGACTACGGCCGCATCACCGCCTACCGCGAGGCATCCGGCTTCGGCATCCGCCTCGACGGCGGCACCGCCTATTCCGGCGCGGTTATCACCCGCTTCTATGATCCGCTGCTGGAGAAGATCACCGCCTGGGCGCCCTCGCCCGAGGAGGCAATCGCCCGCATGGACCGCGCGCTGCGCGAGTTCCGCATCCGCGGCGTGGCGACCAACCTGACCTTCGTCGCCAACATCATCAACCACCCGAGCTTCCGCGACAATTCCTACACGACGCGGTTCATCGACACGACGCCGGAGCTGTTCTCCTCCGTGCGCCGGCGCGACCGCGCCACCAAGCTCCTGAACTACATCGCCGACGTCACGGTGAACGGCCATCCCGAGACCCGAGGCCGCATCAAGCCGAAGGCCGACGCGCTCGCCAAGGTGATCCCGCAATTCGCGGCCGAGCCGGCGCCCGGCACCAAGCAGTATCTCGACGCGCACGGCGCGGAAGCGCTCGCCAAGTGGATGCGCGCCGAGAAGCGCGTGCTCGTCACCGATACGACGATGCGCGACGCGCACCAGTCGCTGCTCGCGACCCGCATGCGCACGCATGACATCGTCGGCATCGCCGATTCCTATGCGCGCGGCCTGCCGGGCCTGCTCAGCCTCGAATGCTGGGGCGGCGCCACCTTCGACGTCTCGATGCGCTTCCTGACCGAGGATCCGTGGGAGCGGCTCGCCATGGTGCGCGAGCGCGCGCCGAACATCCTGCTGCAGATGCTGCTCAGGGGCGCCAACGGCGTCGGCTACACCAACTATGCCGACAACGTCGTCAAGTTCTTCGTCAAGCAGGCGGCCGCCGGCGGCGTCGACCTCTTCCGCGTGTTCGACTGCCTGAACTGGGTCGAGAACATGCGCGTCTCGATGGACGCGGTGCGCGAGGAGGGCAAGGTCCTCGAGGCGGCGATCTGCTACACCGGCGACATCCTCGATCCCGACCGCGCCAAGTACGACCTGAAGTACTATGTCGGCCTCGCCAAGGAGCTCGAGAAGGCCGGCGCCCACGTCATCGGCCTGAAGGACATGGCCGGCCTCCTGAAGCCGGCCGCCGCGCGCAAGCTGATCACCACGCTGCGTGAAGAAACCGAGCTACCGATCCACCTGCACACGCACGACACCTCCGGCATTTCGGCGGCGACGGTTCTGGCGGCGGTGGAAGCCGGCGTCGACGCCGTCGACGCGGCGATGGACGCGCTCTCCGGCCTGACCTCACAGCCCTGCCTCGGCTCGATCGTCGAGGCGCTCAAGGGCTCCGAGCGCGACACCGGCCTCGACACCGAGGCGATCCGCAAGATCTCGTTCTACTGGGAAGCGGTACGCGGCCAGTACGCCGCCTTCGAGAGCGATCTGAAGGCAGGCGCGTCGGAGGTCTACCTGCACGAGATGCCGGGCGGCCAGTTCACCAACCTGAAGGAACAGGCCCGCTCGCTCGGCCTCGACACGCGCTGGCACGAGGTGGCGCAGGCCTATGCCGACGTCAACCAGATGTTCGGCGACATCGTCAAGGTGACGCCCTCCTCCAAGGTCGTCGGCGACATGGCGCTGATGATGGTGTCGCAGAACCTCTCCGTCGCCGACGTCGAGAACCCGTCGAAGGACATCGCCTTCCCGGATTCGGTCGTGCAGATGATGCATGGCGATCTCGGCCAGCCGCCGGGCGGCTGGCCGGAAGGCATCCAGAAGAAGGCGCTGAAGGGCGCGGCGCCGTCGACCGCCCGCCCCGGCGCGCTGATTGCCGCCGCCGACCTCGAGGCCGAGCGCAAGGCGGCGCGCGAGAAGGTCGGCAATGGCGAGATCGACGACTTCCAGCTCGCCTCCTACCTGATGTACCCGAAGGTCTTCACCGACTTCGCCAAGGGCCTGCAGAACTGGGGCCCGACAAGCGTGCTGCCGACGCCGGTCTATTTCTACGGCCTGCCGATCGGCGAGGAGATCCTGGTCGAGCTCGAGACGGGCAAGACCATGGTGATCCGCATGCAGGCGATCGGCGATGCCGACGAGGAAGGCCTGATCCGCGTCTTCTTCGAGCTGAACGGCCAGCCGCGCGTCATCAAGGTCCCCGACCGTGCCAATTCCGGCAAGGTCGTCGCCAAGCGCAAGGCCGAGGACGGCAACCCGAACCATGTCGCGGCGCCGATGCCGGGCGTCGTCTCGACGCTCGCCGTCAAGCCCGGCCAGACGGTCAAGGCCGGTGACGTGCTCCTGTCGATCGAGGCGATGAAGATGGAAACCGCCATCCACGCCGACCGCGACGGCACCATCGCCGAGGTCCTCGTCCACGCCGGCAGCCAGATCGATTCCAAGGATCTGCTGGTGGTGTTCGGCTAAGAGCTGCACGGGACGCGGCGCCTTAAGG
>JAEWAD010000081.1 GCA_023391905.1 Pseudomonadota bacterium
CCTTCTCGCGCTGGTAGTCCTTGATCTCGCTGGCGACGATCTCGGGCGATCGCTCGAGGTCGTAGCGCAGCTCGAAGGCGGACGGCGCCATGAACACGGGGGCGCCGTCGAGATCGGACGCCATCGACGAGCGGTGGCGGTCGACGAAGGTCTCGAGCGCGACCTTGTCGGTCGAGGTCACCCAGCGGCAGACCTGGAAGCGCGAATGCTCGAAGTCGATCGGCAGGCCGTATTCGACCTGCATGCGCTCCTTCAGCACGTCGAGCTGCAGCGCGCCGACGACGCCGATGATCGCCGGCGAGCCGTCATGCGGCACGAAGACCTGCACGACGCCTTCCTCGGCCATCTGCTGCAGCGCTTCCTTCAGCTTCTTCGCCTTCATCGGATCCTGCAGGCGAATGCGGCGCATGATTTCCGGGGCGAAGCTCGGCACGCCGTGGAAGACGAGGTTCTCGCCCTCGGTCAGCGTGTCGCCGATGCGGAGCGTGCCGTGGTTCGGGATGCCGACCACGTCGCCGGCATAGGCCTCGTCGGCGATCAGGCGATCCTGGGCAAAGAAGAACTGCGGGCTCGACAGCGGGATCGGCTTGCCGGTGCGGACCAGCTTCGCCTTCATGCCGCGCTGCAATCTGCCGGAGCAGACGCGCAGGAAGGCGATGCGGTCGCGGTGGTTCGGGTCCATGTTCGCCTGGATCTTGAACACGAAGCCGGACATCTTCGGCTCGGTCGGCTCGACCATGCGGCTCTCGGCCTGCTGCGGCCGCGGCGACGGGGCGAAGGCGGCCATGGCGTCGATCAGGTCGTGCACGCCGAAATTGCGCAGCGCCGAGCCGAAATAGACCGGCGTCAGGTGGCCCTGGCGGAAGCTCTCCATGTCGAAGCCGTTGCCGGCGCCCTCGACCAGCTCCAGCTCGTCGCGGAAGCTGGCGACGGCGCTTGCGGCCGTCAGGGCGTCGATCTGCGGATCCTGGGGGCCGCTGACCGGGATGACCGCATTGTCGGTGTCGATGCGACGGATGGTGCGGGCGACGATGTCGTAGGTGCCGGCGAACTCGCGGCCGCGGCCGATCGGCCAGGTCATCGGTACCGTGTCGAGCGCCAGCGTCTTCTCGATCTCGTCCAGCAGGTCGAACGGATCGCGCGTCTCGCGGTCGAGCTTGTTGATGAAGGTGACGATCGGGATGTCGCGCAGGCGGCAGACCTCGAACAGCTTGCGCGTGCGGTCCTCGATGCCCTTGGCGGCGTCGATCACCATGACGGCGGAATCGACGGCGGTCAGCGTGCGGTAGGTGTCTTCCGAGAAGTCCTCGTGGCCCGGCGTGTCGAGCAGGTTGAAGATGGCGTCGCCATATTCGAACGTCATCACCGAGGTGCCGACGGAGATGCCGCGCTCGCGCTCGATGCCCATCCAGTCGGACCGCGTCTGGCGGCGGTCGCGCTTGCCCTTGACCTCGCCGGCGAGCTGGATCGCGCCGCCCATCAAGAGCAGCTTCTCGGTCAGCGTCGTCTTGCCCGCGTCGGGGTGCGAGATGATGGCGAAGGTCCGCCGGCGGTCGACGGGTCCGGTAAGGGCGTCCATGAGCAGTCTTTTCACAAATTTCGGAGCGGCCGCATCGATAGACGAGACGGCGCGGAAAGGCCAGCCCCGAGCGCCCCGGAGCGTTTGCCGGCGCGCTAGCGGCGCTTCTGCACCAGGGCGGAGACGGCGACGCCGAGCCAGCCGATCATCATCGTCGTGCCGCCGATCGGCGCGATGAAGGCGAGGGCGGGGCTGCCGGTCAGCGTATGGAAGGCGAGCGCGCCGGAAAAGCCGATCAGGCCGAGTGCGATCGCCCAGGCCGAGATCGTCATCAGAAGCGCCGTCGCCGGCACGAAGAAGCCGAGCGCCAGCAGGGCGGGGGCCTGCGCCATCGCCATGTTGCCGGCGGTGCCGAGCCGCTCGCCGCTCGGCACATGGGCGCCGGCGGCGGCCATCGCCACGCCGAGCATGCCGGCAAGTCCCGCGACGACGAGGAGGGCGCGCTGACCGTTCATCGAGTTCTTCTCCGTTGCGCCGCACCGCGGCTCGGTTCGTCGGGCCGCCATGCGAGGAGCCTGCGCGTTCGTCGGGAACGGGCGTTTCCTCGGCGTCGACCGCCGCTGGTTGAATAACCCGCATCGATGCCGCCTGGCGTCGTGGCAAATTCGCCCAGCACCGGCATTCGGCGCGCCGCGGCGCATCCGGCGTGCCGCGACGGCATTGCCAGCGCCGGGCCGACTGCTATGCTAGCGCTAGCATCGGCGGCAGGGATCCACTCCGCCGCTTGCCGGCCGGGCCTTCGCCTGGCTGGCGCATCGTCGGGGAGCGGAGGAAATCATGATCATCGTCACGGGTGGAAGCGGGCTCGCGGGCCGCGCGGTGGTGAAGGATCTCGTCGAGCATGGCTACGAGGTCGCCTCGATCGACATGGTGCCGCCGCCGGCCGGCCAGGGCGTGCCGTTCAGCAAGGTCGACCTGACCGATTACGGCCAGGCGCTGGCGGCCTTCTCCGGCATCGACGACCGGATCAAGAAGGTGACGGGCATCGTGCATCTCGCGGCTATACCCGCGCCGGGGCTCGCGCCCAACCACGTGATCTTCCAGACCAACACGGTCTCGACCTACAACGTGTTCGAGGCGGCGCGCGTGCTCGGCATCCGCAATGTCGTCTGGGCTTCCAGCGAGACCGTGCTCGGCCTGCCGTTCGACACGCCGCCGCCCTATGTGCCGGTCGACGAGGACTATCGCGGCCGGCCGGAGACGGCCTATTCGCTGTCAAAATTCCTCGGCGAGGAGATGGCGAAGGAGTTCTGCCGCTGGGATCCGGAGATGAAGATCTTCGGCCTGCGCTTCTCCAACGTGATCGCGCCGGAGCGCTATGGCGAGTTCCCGGCCTTCGACGCCGACATCAACGCGCGCAAATGGAACCTCTGGGCCTACATCGATGTGCGCGACGCGGCGCAGTCGTGCCGGCTGGCGCTCGAATCGCCTCTGAAGGGCGCCGAGGTGTTCGTCATCGCCAACGAGGACGGCGTGATGAGCCGCTCCAATGATTCGTTGCTCGACGAGGCGTTCCCGGGCATCGCGCGCAAGCATGCGCTGACGCCGAACGAGACGCTGCTGTCGATCGAGAAGGCGAAGCGGGTGCTCGGCTACAAGCCGCAATTCGGCTGGCGCTGAGGCGCGTCAGCGGGGCCCGCTTTGTCCGGAAGGACCCGACATACGAGCAGACACTGCCTTCACCCCGGCCTCCGAGCCGGGGTCCATAGATCCGTGTTTTGGGGAGGCGCGCATCGCTCGACCCAGGCTTGAGCTGAGAGGCTTCGGCTGAATGGATTCCTGCTTTCGCAGGCATGACGGCGCTCTGTCCTGGTCGGCGGCTGTCGGCATACGCCGCGAAACAGGCGCCTCTCAGCCGGGCCCGCCGCCGAACAGCGGCAGCACGTCGAGCTTGGCGCGGCTCTCGATCGCCAGGATCCGGCGCTTGGTGGCGATGCCGCCCGTGCCGGAGAATCCGCCCATCTTGCCGCCCGCCGCCAGCACGCGGTGGCAGGGGATGATGATCGGATAGGGGTTCTCGCCCAGCGCGCGGCCGACGGCGCGCGCGGCGCCCGGCTCGCCGATCGCCGCCGCCACCTCGCCATAGGTCAGCGTCTCGCCCGGCGGGATGGCGCGGGTGACGTCGTAGACGCGCTGGTTGAACGGCGGGATGTGGTCGGGATCGAGCGGGATGCTGGTCAGGTCGTCGTCGGCGCCTTCGAGCAGGGCGATGATGGCCGCGATCGCCGTCGTGACGAAGGCCGGCGGTTCGGTCTCGCGCGCTTCCGGAAAGCGGAGCGCCAGCTCCGAACGCGTCGCCTCGGCGTTCTCGCCCGGAAACTGAAGCCCGGTGATGCCGCGCGCGCTCCAGCTGATGCCGCAGCGGCCGATCGGGGTTTCGAACAATGCGAGACCTTGTGTGCTCATGCCCGAATGTTAGCACAAAACGGGAACGTCGCCAGCGGCTCCGCCGGGCTCACGCGCCCTCGTCGGGAATGGCCAGGATCTGGCCGCAGGCCTTGCAGTGCACGGCGTCCTGGTCGTGCCATTGCAGCGCGCAGCGCGGGCAGGGGTGGTAGACCTTGCTGGGGCGGACGATGGCCTGGGCGAGGCGGACGAACAGCGAGATGCCGCAGATCATCGTCACGATCGACGTCAGCTTGCCCCAGGGGCCGGCCAGCGTGATGTCGCCGAAGCCGGTCGTCGTCACCGTCGCCACGGTGAAGTAGAGGGCGTCGATATAGCCGTCGATGCCGGGATTGTGGCGGAAGAAGAAGGTGTAGATGAAGCCGGTGGCGACGAGCAGGAAGGTCACGAGGTTGAGCGCCGCCCCGAACGGCTGCTCCCAGCGGGCGAAGCGGTTGGAGCCGATCGCTCGCCAGAGCTGGCCGCTGCGCGACAGCGACCAGAGCCTCAGGATGCGCAGGAAGCCGAGATTGGCGAGCGAATGCGGGAAGAGCAAAGTCGCCAGGATGAAGATGTCGACGATAACCGTCGGTTGCTTCAGCCAGGTCCGGATCCGCGGCTCCGAAAGCGCGCGGGCGATGATGTCGGCGGCCAGGATGATGGCGACGGCATAGTCCAGCCAGAGAAAGGCGGAGGCGTCGCGCAGCACAGGTGTCGCGATGAAGAAGGCGATGATGGCCAGGTCGACGACGATGACGCAGGCCTGGAAGATCCGGGCTGGCCGCGCCCGGCTGTGATACAGGAAGTGAAGGCGACGCCTCAGGCGTGTGAGGCGGGTGTCGGCTGGGCTCTTCGATTCCGCAGTCATCTCGGCTCATTCGGGTCGGAGACTGCCGACGCCATAGCATGCTTCGCGGCGACGGCCTATCGCGACGGACGCGTCTGGCCCGGCAACTTCAACGCGCGCCGTCGAATGGGCGTCTCAAGCCGGCGGCCCCGCGAGATCGAAGCCGGTCGAGCCCATCGGCTCATGGCAGGCTCGAGGCCGCATCGGCCGTGGCTAAGCTGTTGCCGCAACTCTCTTACTCAATGGGGCAAATCACTGTATGCGGACGCCATGACCACGATCCGAATGTCCCGCCCCGGCGAAGGGGACCGCATTATTGAAATCTGGCGAGGCGCAGTCGACGCCACGCACGATTTTCTGACGCCTGAGGATCGCCTCGCCATCGACGCGTTGGTGTGCGGCTTCCTTCCCCAGGCCCCGCTCTGGCTCGCGGTCGATGCCGACGACTACCCGCTGGCTTTCATGCTGATTGACGGCGGGCATATGGAGGCGCTTTTCGTCGATCCCGCTCATCGCGGAACCGGCGTCGGTGCCGCGCTCGTGCGCCACGGCCTCACGCTTCATCCAAGAATGACGACCGACGTCAACGAGCAGAATGAGCAGGCCGTCCGCTTCTATGAACGAATGGGATTCAGCCGGACCGGTCGCTCGCCACTCGACGGACAGCGCAGGCCGTATCCGCTCATCCATTTGGCATATTCGAGCTGACCGGCCGGCCTCCGTTGCTAGTGGAGTACGGACCCTAGTGCGCCGCCAGCGTCGGGTCCGACTGCTTCAGCTTGGTGATGCCTTCCGAATAGATGTCGCGGACGCGGCTGATGTGGTCGCGGATCGTCTGGGTCGCGCTCGCCAGATCCTCGCGCGCGATCGCGTCGACGATTGCCTGATGCTCGGATTTGGAGATGTCGAACAAAGTCTCGTTCGGCGATGAGAAATTGGCGCGCAGCGCCTGGATGCGCGGGTCGATGGCGCCATAGACCTCGCCGAGCAGGGCGTTGCCGCAGGCGATGAAGAACGCCTTGTGAAAATCCTGATCGAGGCGGTGATAGGTGTCGAACCGGTACTGGTCGCGCATCTCCTCCATCTGGCCGAGCGTCCGGGTCACGGCCTTCAGGAGCTTCTTGGCGCCGCGCTCCATCGAGAGCCGAAGCGCATAGGATTCGAGCTCGATGCGCAGTTCGCAGAGCTCGCGCACCTGCTCGATGGTGGGGTAGGGGACGAAACAGCCCTTCTGCGGGCGGATCTCGACGAGGCCGAGCGACTGCAGCTGGAAGAACGCCTCGCGGATCGGCGTCTTGCTGGTGCCGAAGGTCTCGGCGACGGCCTTCTCGCTCAGCATCGTGCCATAGGCGATCTCGCCATGGGTGATGCTCTCGAGCAGGCGCTCGAAGGCCATCGCGGTCAGGGATTTCGGACGGTCAAGCTGTGCGGTCATGGAACGGCTGCTCCCCTCCTGGGCGGCTCGGGTCCGAGCCAAGCCGGGCGATCGGCGGATTGGTCATTCTCCGACTAACCACCCATGGCATGGCACAAGGCCGCGCTTCCCGGAAGCCCGGTGGTGCTGCGCGTGGCGTCCGAATGCCGCTTATCCTCAATCGCATCGTCGTTCCGTCGCGGCCAGCTTGCCCGTTCGACGGGCGGTTTCCGGTTGCGGCCGCGCCCGGCGGAAGTCTCCCACCAGCGCCGCCGTCGGCAACTCCTTCCTAGTCAGGGATTGCCTGCGCGTCAATTTTGAAATATCTGAGATATCACTAGCCGCCCGGTGGGAGATGTGGAGCCGGCCGCGATCGCTAGATTTGTGGAGGAGAAAACGATGCTGAATCGCCGTTTCGCGCTGAAGTACGCGCTCGCCTTGTCGGCCGTCGCCGCCGTGATGACCACCGGTCCGAGCTTCGCCGAGGAGAAGAAGTTCACGATCGGCTACTCGCAGATGTGGGGCACCAACCCCTTCCTGCTCGCCCAGGCCGCCGGCGCCGAGAAGGCCGTCAAGGAATGGGCCGACAAGGGCGTCGCGGTCGACATGATCGTCACCAATGCCGGTGACACCGACGTCAACAAGCAGGTCGCCGATCTCGAGGACCTCTATGCGCGCGGCGTCGATGGCCTCTTGATCTTCCCGGGCGACAGCATCGTCGTCGGCGATCCGATCGTGAACCTCTACAACAAGGGCAAGATCCCGGTCGCGATCACCGATATCGGCATCGAGAAGGGCGACTACGTCCACTTCAACATCACCGACAACTACAAGGGCGGCGCGCTCGCGGCCCAGCTGATGGCGAAGAACGTGCCGGCCGGCGCCAAGGTCATCACCTTCGACCACCTGCCGAACAGCACCGCCGGCCAGGAGCGCCGCCGTGGCTTCGAGGAGGAGGCGGCCAAGCTCGGCCTCACCGTCGAGCCGCGCAAGATCTACACGCTGAGCCTCGAGAATTCCCGCCGCCTGATGGAAGACACGCTGACCTCGATCCCGGATATCGCGGGCGTGTTCTTCATGAACCAGGTCGGCGGCCAGGGCGCCGCCTCGGCGCTCGAGACGCTGAACAAGGCCGACAGCGTCAAGCTCGTCGCCTTCGATCTCGATCCGATCTCCTACGGCATGGTCAAGGACGGCAAGCTGCTCGGCCTCGTCGTCCAGAAGCCGTTCGAGATGGGCTATGCCGGCATGAACAACATGGTCGCCTCGCTGACCGGCGGCGAGGTCCTGAAGGACATGCAGATCGAGCCGCTGATCCTGTCGAAGGAGACGGCCGCCGACTTCGCCAACGACCCGCAGGTCACCGGCGGCAAGTAGTCCCGCTCCCAAGCCTATCGACCATCGGACCGGCAGGGCGCCCGCGGCGCCCTGCTGAAGGAGAAGCCATGAGCGGGGAGCAGCCATGAGCGGGGCGGAAGCGCCAATTCTGCAATGTAGCGGCATCGTCAAGACGTTCGGCGGAGTCCGGGCGCTGCGCGGCGTCGATTTCGCCATCCGCCGCGGCGGCGTGCACGGTCTGGTCGGCGAGAACGGCGCCGGCAAGAGCACGCTGACGCGCATCATCGCCGGCATCCATCGCCAGGACGAAGGCACGATCCGCCTCGACGGCGAGGAGCTGCGCCTCGCCAATGCCAATGACGCGCTCGACCGGCGCATCGTCACCATCCATCAAGACATCAACCTGATCCCGTCGCTGTCCGTGATGGACAACATCCTGCTCAACAACGAGCTGACCCGGGGCGGGCTGCTGCGTCGCAGGGACGGCCGCAAGCGCGTCGCCGACCTGCTCGCCAAATACCATCTCGACGTCTCGCCGGACGCGCTGGTGCAGACGCTGCCGAACGACGCCCGCAAGATGATCCAGATCATCAAGGCGGTGAACCGCGACGCGCGCATCCTGATCATGGACGAGCCGACCTCGTCGCTGAACCAGACCGAAGTGCGGGTCGTCCTCGACATGATCCGCTCGCTGGCCGCGCAGGGCGTCGGCATCGTCTTCATCTCGCACTACATGTCCGAGATCTTCCAGGTCTGCGACGACATCACCGTGCTCCGCGACGGCCAGAACGCCGCCCATCTGCCGCGCGAGACGACGACGCTCGACGTGGTCGTCGGTGCGATGCTGGGGTCGGAGGCCGCCGCCGCCAAGGCGACGGGCCGACACGAGCGGCGCGAGATCGCCGACGATCCGCTCTTCGAGGTGGAGGGCCTGTCGGCGCCCGGCAAGCTGCGCGATGTCGGCTTCACGCTCCGCAAGGGCGAAGTTCTCGGCGTCACCGGCCTGACCGGCTCGGGCGCCAGTGACCTCGCCAAGGCCATCTTCGGCTCGACCGATATTCGCCGCGACGGCGGCCGCTTCCGCCTGGAGGGTCGCGAGGTCCGTCTCGACAACCCGCACCAGTCGCTGTCGCATCGCGTCGCGCTCCTGACCAGCGACCGGTTGCGCGAGGGCGTGCTGCCCGACTTCTCGCTGATCGACAACATGACGCTGCCGATCCTCGACCGCTTCTCCGGCGGATCGGGTTTCCTGGACGAGACGCGCCGCCGCGAGGTGACCGAGGCCGGCATCCGCCGCCTGAACGTCCGCACCTCGGGCCCGAACGCGCTGATCCGCCAGCTCTCCGGCGGCAACCAGCAGAAGGTGCTGATGGCGCGCTGGCTCGAGACCGGGCCGAAGGTCCTGATCCTCGACGAGCCGACGATCGGCATCGACCTCGGCGCCAAGGCGGAGATCAAGGCGATCATCCGCGATCTGACCGCGCAGGGCGTCGGCGTCATCCTCGTCACCACCGAGATCGATGAGATCGTCGACATGTGCGACCGCGTCCTCATCCTCTACCGGGGCGCGCTGATCCGCGAATACGCCGGAACCGACATCAACCGAGAGGCTGTTCTGGCGGCCTCGATCAGCGGGAGCTGAAATCCATGACCGACGCTGTCGCCAAGCCCGTCCCGGGCCAGGGCAACATGATGGACACGCTCCGGCGGTCCTACGGCCTGATCCAGTCGCTCGCCGTTCTGGCGCTGCTGGTGATCGTGCTGTCCTATCTTTCGCCGCGCTTCATGACGTGGATCAACATCAGCAACCTGATGGCGCAGATGTCGGTGATCCTGATCGTCGCCGCCGGCATGACGGTGGTGATGATCGCCGGCGAGCTCGACATCTCCGTCGGCGCCGTCGTGGCGCTGACCTCGACCACCGCCGCCTACCTGATGGTGAACTACGGCATCACCGCCGGCCTCGTCGCCGGCATCCTGATCGGCCCGGCATTCGGCATCCTGAACGGCTTCATCGTCACGCAGTTCAAGATACCCTCCTTCATCGTCACGCTCGGCACGTCGATGATGGCGCGAAGCCTCGCCTTCGTCGTCACCGGCGGCATGGTGATCGCCGGCGTCCCGGCCGAGTTCAAGATCATCGGCCAGGGCAAGCTGCTCGACGTGCTCGGCTTCACCGAGACGGGCGCCTTCGAATACCTGAACATCCCGCTGCCCTTCCTGATCGCCATCCTCGTCTATGCGCTGGTCTGGGTGCTTTTGACCCGCACCGCCTTCGGCAAGAAGGTCTATGCCGTCGGCGCCAACAGCACGGTCGCGATGCTGTCGGGCATCCGCGTCGCCCGGGTGAAAATCGCCTGCATGATGATCGTCGGCCTGACGGCGTCGCTGGCGGGCCTGCTGCTGCTCTCCCGCGTCGGCGCCAGCCAGGCGGATTCCGGCCGCGGCCTCGAATTCGAGGTCATTGCCGCCGTCGTCATCGGCGGCACCAGCCTCTATGGCGGCCAGGGCAACGTGCTCCGGACCATCATCGGCGTCGTCATCATCGTCCTGATCCGCAACTTCCTGAACCTCTCGCGGATCGACATCTTCTGGCAGGACTTCGCCACCGGCGTGATCATCATCACCGCCGTGCTGCTCGACGCCCTGCAGAAGTACATCGCGTCGCGGAGGTGAGCATGGGCGCCATCGACACCACCGATGACGCGGCTTTCGTCGTCGCCCTGATCGACACGATGATCCCCGGCGACGCCGATTTCCCGAGCGCCTCGGAAGCGGACATCGCGGCGCTCGTCGCGTCGCGCGCCGCCGAGATGCACGGGCCGGCCTTCCTCGCCGGCCTGCGCCGGGCGCTCGACCGCGACGGCGCTCCCTTCGCCGCCGCCGAGGAGGCGGAGCG
>JAEWAD010000136.1 GCA_023391905.1 Pseudomonadota bacterium
GCCCGGCGCCCCCCCCCCCCCCCCCCCGGGGATCTGGCGATCGAAGTCGCGCCGGAAACCGCCCGGGCTCAGGCGGCCCGGCGCGCCTCGTCGTCGAGGGCGGCGAAATCGGCGTCGGAGAGGGTGAGCGCCGCCGCGGCGGTGTTCTCCTCCAGATGCCGGACGCTGCCCGTGCCGGGGATCGGCAGCATCACCTTCGACCGCTTCAACAGCCAGGCGAGCGCCACCTGGCCCGGCGTCGCACCGAGCTTGCCGGCGATCCGGGTCAGCGCCGAGCCCGGCCGGGCGAGATCGCCGGAGGCGAGCGGCGCCCAGGGGATGAAGCCGATGCCGTTCGCCTCGGCATAGTCGAGCACCGCCTCGCTCTTGCGGTCGACGAGGTTGTACTGGTTCTGCACCGTCGTGACGGGGAAGAACTTCCCGGCCGCCTGGATCTCCTCGACCGAAACCTCGGAGAGGCCGACATGCCGGATCAGGCCTTCCTTCCGCATGTCGGCGATCACCTGGAACTGCTCGTCGCGCGGCACGCGCGGATCGATGCGGTGCAATTGCCAGAGGTCGATGCGGTCGATCTTCAGCCGGCGCAGGCTCATCAGCACCGCCTGGCGCAGATATTCGGGCCGTCCGAGGACGCGCCAGATATCCGGGCCGTGCCGGGTCAGGCCGCCCTTGGTGGCGATCACCAGCTTCCGGTAGGGATAGAGCACGTCGGCGATCAGGTCTTCGCTGACATTGGGACCATAGCTGTCGGCCGTGTCGATCAGGTCGATGCCGAGTTCGGGCACGCGCTTCAGCGTGCGCTCGGCCTCGGCGATGTCGCTCGGCTCGCCCCAGATGCCGCGCCCAGTGATGCGCATGGCGCCGAAGCCGAGGCGGTTGACGGTCAGGTCGCCGCCGATCGTGAACTGCCCGGATGCGGCAGCGGAAATGTCTTTGGGCATTGTCTCGTCCTTCGATGATGGAGCCGAAAGCACGCCCTGAGGCGGCACGCGCATCCGGCCATTGGTCGAGTTGGTTTCCCTCGATCCGCCGTTCCGGAGGCGCCATGTGGCGCCGGACGGCGGATGCCCCTGGGAAGGGCTCCCGAGAGATGGGAGCCCGCCGCCCGATGTCAAAGGGCCGGCATCATCACGGACGCGTGAAGGGGGCATGCCTGTGAGACAGGTCCTGCCATACGCCGTCATCCCCGCGAAGGCAGGGATCCATGCAGCCGCGCCATCGGGCGGTTCACATGGCAGCAACCCGGCGGAAGTGGATCCCGGGTCAAGCCCGGGATGACGGCGAGCGTGGGGTGGCGCGCAATCACCTCTCCCATGGGGAGAAGTGAAAGGGTGGCTTCAGACCTTCCGGCAATGTTGAGTGCCGCCCGTCGAAATGCCCCTACTCCCGCCAGCTCCTCAGCCCGAGCAGCTTCTCGCCGAGTTCCGTCAGCGTCGCGACGTCAGCATTGTGCCGCTCCCATTCGCGCGGGTCGCCCGGGAATGCCTCGCGCTTCGGATGGTCACGCTCGCGCCAGAGGCGGATGCGCTCGGCGCGCCCGGCGACATCAGCCTCCTCGGCCGGATGCATGGAGATGTACTGCGCCATGCGGACGCGGCCGTCGGAATGGTTCGGGCGGACGCCATGGGCGAGCAGCGAATTGAAGATCAGGAGGTCGCCCGCCTCCATGTCGATGTTGGTGATCGCAAGCCCGGTCGTGTCGGGATGCATCGGGTCGCGGTCGGCGGGCTGCGTCTTCACCCAGTCGTCGAAGCCGGAAAAGAGCTCCGGGATGCACTGGAAGCCGCCGACGTCGCCGTCCTGCTTCTTCAGGCTCAGCACGCCCTGCACGCCGATCGGCGGCGGCACGATCGAGGTATCGGCGTCCCAGTGGATGAAACCGTTCGGGTTGCCCTTGACCTTCTTCGGCGGGTTCAGGTTGGCGCGGTCGATCGTCACCCAGAGGTCCTCGCGGTCCCAGATGTCGACGAAGGCGTCGTAGACACGCTGTTGCTGGCGATTGTCCCAGAGATGCTGGTGATTGTAGATCTCCAGCATGCCGGTGCCGTTCAGCTCCTTCATCAGGTGGTCGCGGCGCTGCGGCGCGTACCAGGTCGACGGGTCGGCCGGATCCTTCTCGTCGAAGCGCCAGAGCGTCTCGACCAGCCGCTCGACATTTTCCGCCGGCACGGCCTGGCGGACGATGACGTAGCCGCGCGTGATCCAGTGCTGCCAGTCGGCTTCCGAAAGCACGCGCAGCGGCAGCGTCTTTTGGATGTCCTTGAGCTGCTGCTCCTGCTGCGTGGTCGGGTGGCTGTCGCGCTTGATCGCGCTGCCCATTCCGGCGGCCATGGTCATTCGATCCTCCCTCTCCTCGACCGTCCCGATGGACCGGTCCATGCAGCAAGCCTAGCGCCGCGACGGCGGCCATGTTCGCGGATCCCGGCGAAAACTGATACTATTCCGGCGTTGCGTGGGATCCGGAGACCAGAATGAGGCCATTCCTCGAAAGGCTCGCCGTGCCGGAGGGCGCGTCCTGGGCGACCTTGAACCGCCGCCTCGACGACGAGATCCCGTTCCAGTGGCACCATCACCCCGAATTCGAGCTGACGCTGACGCTGAATTCGCGCGGCCAGCGCTTCATCGGCGACCATATCGGCACCTATGACGACGGCGACCTGGTGCTGGTCGGCCCCAACCTGCCGCACAGCTGGTGCTCGGCCGACAAGATCGACCCGGCCCGCCCGCATGTGGCGCTGGTGATGTGGTTCCTGCCGCAATGGACGGCGCCGCTCGGCGGCGTGTTCACCGAGTTCCGTAGCGTGTCCGAGATGCTGGCGCGCGCCCGCACGGGGCTGAAATTCTCGGACGAAGCCGCGCGCGCGGCGCGCCCCCTCATCGAGGCGCTGTTCACGCTGCCGCCGGAGGAACGGCTGATCGAGCTTCTGCGCGTGCTCGCCCGCCTCGCCCGCGACACCGAGGCGACACCGCTCGCCTCGCCGCTGGCGCTTCCCGCCGCCGCGCCGGAGCGGCAGGCCGATCGCGGCCGTATCGACCGCGTGCTCGAGCACCTGCACCGCCATTTTGCCGAACGACTCAGCCTCGACTCGCTCGCCGACATCGCGGCGCTGAGCCCGTCCGGCCTGCATCGCCTGTTCGTGCGCCAGACCGGGCAGAGCGTGACGAGCTATCTGTCGAAGATCCGCGTCGGCGCCGCCTGCGCGATGCTGTCGGGCGGCAGCAAGCCGATCGCCGTGATCGCGGCGGATTCCGGCTATGACTCGCTCGCCCACTTCAACCGCCAGTTCAAGGCGCAGCGCGGCGTGACGCCGAGGGAATACCGGCAGCGGTTCCGGACGGGTGGATAGGGTTCGTCGCCGGCGACCGTGCACCTCCGGCGTCATCCCCGCGCAGGCGGGGATCCATGCAGCCGAGACTTGGGGGGTCATGCGTCCGGCAACCCGGCGGAAATGGATCCCGGGTCGAAGCCCGGGATGACGGCGAGCATGGGGCGGGCAAAGGCGCCTCGAAGGAACAGGCCGGTAGGGCCCGCCGGGCGCAGCCCACTCCCCGTCAGCCTGGGGCGGCGCAACACCCTCCCCGTCATCCCCGCGAAGGCGGGGATCCATGCAGCCGAGGCATGGGGAGGTTCACGCGGCACTCAACCCGGCGGAAATGGATCCCGGGTCAAGCCCGGGATGACGGCGAGCTGGGGGCGGGCAAAGGCGCCTCGAAGGCACGGGCCGGAAGGTTTCCCCCGGACGCAGCCCACTCCCCGTCAGCCTGCAGCGGCGCACCACCCTCCCCGTCATCCCTGCGAAAGCAGGGATCGATGCAGCCGAGACATGGGGGGTCCTGCGGCCGGCAACCCGGCGGAAATGGATCCCGGGTCGAAGCCCGGGATGACGGCGAGCTGGGGGCGACGGAATGCGTTTCGAAGGAGGCAGTTGGCTCGCGCCCTACTCCTTCGGCTTCTCCGGCTCGATCAGCTCGCCGGGCCAGGCGACGATGTAGTCCTCGTATTCCTCGACCGGGATGTCGCTCTCGCTGACCGTGCGGCCGGACGTGGAGATGCCGGCCTCGTGCACCGTCTCGGGATCGCCGGAGACGAGCGGGTGCCACCAGTAGAGGTCGTGCCCCTCGGCGATCAGGCGGTAGCCGCAGGTCGGCGGCAGCCAGGTCAGCGTGCGCACCGCCTCCGGATCGAGCGGAATGCAGTCGGGCACGAAATCATGCCGGTTCGGATAGTCCTTGCAGCGGCAGGTCTCGTCGTCGAGCAGCTCGCAGGCGATCGCCGTCCAGACGATCTCGCCGGTGTCCCAGTCCTCGAGCTTGTTCAGGCAGCAGCGCGCGCAGCCGTCGCAGAGCGACTCCCACTGCTCGGTGCTCATCTCCTCGAGCGTCAGGCGCTTCCAGAACGGCACCTCTTCTGCGGCATCGTGCGCAGCCGGGACCGCCACGGATCGCGCGTCCTTTCCTTGCAAGGGCATGGAGATTGCGTATCCTCTTGGCATCGGCGAGAACGGCCCCCATCGGGGGACGGTTTCGTGCGCCGGGCATTCTCGCTCGCGCCGAAGCGCGGGAATGCGATGTTTCGAACCGCGTTTTAGAACCATTCGACCTTCAATGGAACAGGCCTTGCGCAAGCTCAGGGATCGCATTTCGGGATGGACGGCGGCGCTTCGCGCCCGCTTCTCCCGCAAGCCGCCCGCGCGCGCCGAAAAAGAGGCGACGCCGCCTGCGCCGAAGACCCCGATCCGCCTGATCGAAATCGACGCCTATATCGACAGCGCGCTCTACCGGATCTGGACGGCGCTCAAGGACGGTGCCGAGGCGCTGTCGCGCTTCACGCGGCGCTTCCGCATGACCGGCTGGCGCCGCGCGCCGGTCGAGGGGCTCGGCGACGGCCTGACCATGGGCGTCGGCGCCGGCCTCGTCATGCTGACGCTGGCGCTGCCCGCCTTCGACGCCACCAAGCAGGACTGGCTGGCGCAATCCGACTATTCCGTCACCTTCCTCGACCGCTACGGCGCCGAGATCGGCAAGCGCGGCGCGCGCCATTCCGAGGCCGTGCCGCTGGAGGAGATGCCGGACAGCCTGATCAAGGCGACGCTCGCCACCGAGGACCGGCGCTTCTACACCCATTTCGGCATCGACATTATCGGCACCGGCCGCGCGCTGATGGAGAATCTGCGCAACGACGCGGTGCGCCAGGGCGGCTCGTCGATCACCCAGCAGCTGGCGAAAAACCTGTTCCTGTCGAACGAGCGCACGCTCGACCGCAAGATCAAGGAAGCCTTCCTCGCGATCTATCTGGAGAGCAACCTCTCCAAGCACGACATCCTGCAGCTCTATCTCGACCGCGCCTATATGGGCGGCGGCAATTTCGGCGCCGCGGCGGCGGCCGAGTTCTATTTCGGCAAGAAGGTCACCGACATCACGCTGGCCGAGGCCGCCATGCTGGCCGGCCTCTACAAGGCCCCTGCCCGCTACGCGCCGCACATCAACCTGCCGGCGGCGCGCGCCCGCGCCAACGACGTGCTGACCAACATGGTGCAGGCCGGCTTCATGACCGAGGGCCAGGTGATGGGCGCGCGGCGCAAGCCCGCCGACGTCGTCCGCAAGGCGGCCGACGCCTCGCCCGACTATTTCCTCGACTGGGCCTTCGACCAGGTCAAGAAGCAGGTGCCGGACGGCGACCGCAACCTGATCGTCCGCTCGACCGTCGACATGAACATCGCCAAGGCGGCCGACGAGGCGGTCGAGAACGCACTGCGCGAATCCGGCGAGCGCTACCGCGTCAGCCAGGCGGCGATGGTGGTGGCCGAGCCGGACGGCGCCGTGCGCGCCCTGGTCGGCGGCCGCGACTATGGCGAGAGCCAGTTCAACCGCGCCACCGACGCGCTGCGCCAGCCCGGTTCGTCCTTCAAGCCGTTCGTCTACACGGCGGCCGTTCAGCACGGCTACACGCCGAAGAGCGTCGTGCTCGACGCGCCGATCTCGATCGGCAACTGGTCGCCGAAGAACTATGGCGGCCGCTTCATGGGCTCGATCCAGCTGACCACGGCGCTGATCCATTCGCTCAACACCGTCGCCGTGCGGCTCGCCGGCGCGGTCGGCCGGCCGACGATCATCGAGCTCGCCCACAAGATGGGCATCACCACCAACATCATCAATTCGAAGTCGCTGCCGCTCGGCGCCACCGACGTGCGCGTCGTCGACATGACCGGCGCCTATGCCGTCTTCGCCAATGGCGGCTACAAGGCGACGCCCTATGCCTTCACCCAGATCGTCAACAGCCAGGGCAAGGTGATCTTCGACCGCAAGCGCGACGTCGGCCCGCCGGAGCGCATCCTCGACGAGAAGACCGTCGGCGCCATGAACTACATGCTCGGCCAGGTGCCGGAGCGCGGCACCGG
>JAEWAD010000159.1 GCA_023391905.1 Pseudomonadota bacterium
CGGCGGGTGGCGAGGCTCCGACGAACGGAGCCGCGCCCTCCGGCCCGGCGTCGATGCCGGTGCCTCAGCCTTCCACCAGCTTCAACGCCAGGATCGGGCAGGACGTCACCGCCTGCCGCACCCGCGCGCGGATCTCGCCGTCCTCCGGGATCGGCTCGGCGACATGCAGGTAGAGATCGTCGTCGACGTCGAACACCTCGGGCGCGATGCCCATGCAGACGCCGTTTCCATCGCAAGTCTGTCGGTTGACTGTGATCTTCATGAATTCCTCCGCGATTTTTTCTGATTGGTTCGGGCCGGCCGTCCGGCCGGGCCCGCTTGCCTACTCGGCGGCGACGGGGTGCTCGGCAGCCGCTTCGGCCTGCACCTCGTTGGCGTAGTCGCGGTAGCGCTTGGCGAGCCACTGGTAGAACTGCAGCAGCGACTCCTCCTGGAACGAGTAGCGGCCGGGCTTGCGGAAGCGCGAGCGGTTGCCGCGCTGCACCGATTCCGTCGAGCTCGCATCCTGGTTGTGGAACAGCACCAGGCCGTCCTGGGCGATCTTGTAGAGATGCTCGAACAGCGGATGCTTGGTGCTCGCCTCCGGATAGAGGTGTCCGATGCGCAGGTTGAGCTTGCCGGGGCCGGCCGGCAGAACGAGGTAATAGAACAGGCCTTCCGGAACCGCGCCGAAGCCGAGATTGGGCGGGATCGACGCGAAGATGACCTCGTTCCTCTCCTTCTCGCCCAGCGTCTCGATGATCGGCAGCAGCGCCTTGCCGGTCGGGTTGAAGCCGGCGTCCGGATAATAGAAGCCGGTCGGGTGATAGACGGCGCCGTCATCCTCCTCGAACTCGACGAAGCTGGTCAGGCGGACATGCGCGAAGTCGTGCAGCATGCCGTGCAGATAGGCGCTGTGATACGGCTCGATGCCGTTCTCGAGCTGCGGCTTCCAGTTCCACTCGCAGCCCTTGATCTCGGCGACCGGCATCGAGACCATCTCCCCGATGTGGTAGGGGGCGAGCGCCTTCTCCAGCTTGTGCAGGGTCGGGGCGAGCGGCTTGGCGTTCGGATCGAGGTTCGCAAACACGAAGCCGTTCCAGATCTCGACCTTGTGCGACGGCAGATGCGCCTCGGTCTTGAGCTCCTTCAGGCCGATCGTGTCGTTCATCGACGGCGCGGCGATCAGATGACCGTCGAGGCCATAGGCCCAGGCATGGAACGGGCAGCGGAACAGGCGGCCGGCATTGCCCGATCCCTCGCAGAGAATGTGGCCGCGATGGGCGCAGATCGGCGAGAAGACGCGGATTTCCATGTTCTGGTCGCGCACCATGACCAGTGGCTCGTCGCCCATGTCGACCCGCACGAAGTCGCCCGGCTTGGCGATCTCGTCGGTGCGGCCGAGGCAGAGCCAGCTGCGCATGAACACCGCTTCCTGCTCGAATTCGTAGAATTCGGGGTCGACATAGCATTCGCGCGGCAGATTGAAGCCGGTCTCCATGTTCCGGCAGCCCTCCTCGATCGTCTTCACGACCTCGAGGATGCGGTCCGAAACGACCTTCCGGTCCTTCTTGTTCGAGCTATGCGGGCACTGAGTCACGTGTTCCTCCGGTATCATTCTGGAAATCTCGTCGAATTCCGCGCCGCTTCCTCCGCTGCATGTTCCCTGCAGTTCGGATCGGACGAGCGGGTGCGGTCCCGGCTGCGGATGCCTGGATCAGTCGGTGGCGCGGCGCGGGACCGGCGAGGTCCGGCGCGAGGCGAATGGAGGGGCGAGTGGCGACGTCGCGGCGCGCCCTCTCCACGAGGGACATCCGGCGGCCACCGGGATCGATGCGATTGCGACGGCTTCAACCGAAACAGGGCTTCGTCCAAGGCATCCGGCGAACAACAGCGTCATCGTCATCATCGCTCCTGGGCGTCGCCGAGAGGTGTGGTGGCTCGGCGACCGCGTGGGTGATGAGGACGATAGGAAGCTCGGGTCGTTCGGAATAGACCTATGATTTGGACGTAGCGTTCAGGTTGCTGGACGGAAAACGCGCCGGGTCATGGCCGGGCGCATGGCAACCGATACAGACGGGAAAGCCGCGCGAAACGGCGAACGGCCTGCTGGCAGCGTCCGGAATCCTGGATCGATCGTCCAGGAACACGCATGCTCGGAGCCGATCATGTCCGGCGGACCGATCCGGTCACGTGGCGATTCAGCAGGGGATTTTGTCGGGAGAAGCGAGCAAACGTTGGTACGCCCTAGGGGAATCGAACCCCTGCTTTCGCCGTGAGAGGGCGATGTCCTAACCGCTAGACGAAGGGCGCACAATCCGTTTGCATCGGATGAACGGGGGTATACCGATCGCTTCGGAGCTTGGCAAGGCCGGGATGAAAACTTCTTGCACGAGCCTGTGAAGAACTTTTTCCGCCCGGCCCCATGCCGTCGCGTCGCGCTCGGATCCTCAGGGCGCGAGGTCGATCCGGCGCACGACCGCGCCCGTGCCGACGTCGACGACGACGATGCGCGTCGCGCCGGATAGCTCGATGGTCAGCGCCAGGAGATTGCCGTCGAGCGCCGTCGAGACGACGCGCGCGCCCACCGGCAGGACGTCGGCGAGGGTGACCGGCTCGGCGCTCGCCGACAGTGCGGGCTTGCCTCGGTCCGGAGCGATCTTGTACATGACGGCGAACAGCACGGCGAGAAAGCCGACCAGGACCGTCGTGCCCGAAACCAGGATCAACCGCCGCAGTTTCTGCCGGACGCGCTCCATCGCGGGATCGAGCGGCGCGTCGTCCTGATGTTGCGACGGATCGGGCGCGTTCTGGGTCGAAGAGGAAGAAGTATTAGCCATGGACCAGTTTCCGGATGACGGCGAGGAAATCGTCGACCTCGTGGTCGAACCGGACGCGGCAGGCCGACGCCTCGATGCCTATCTGGCCGCCGCGATCGCCGATCTGTCCCGCAGCCGCCTCAAATCCCTGATCGAGGCCGGTCACGTCTCGATCGGCGGCGCGACCATAGTGGAGGCCAAAAAGGCGGTCAACGCGGGCGACGTCATCCGCGTCGCCGTGCCGCCGGCCGTGCCGGCCGAGCCCGAGGGCGAGCCGATTCCGCTCGACGTCGTCTATGAGGACGACGACTTGCTGGTGATCGACAAGCAGGCCGGGCTGGTGGTGCATCCCGCCGCCGGCAACTGGAGCGGCACGCTGGTCAACGCGCTGATCGCCCATTGCGGCGACAGCCTGTCCGGCATTGGCGGCGTCCGCCGCCCGGGCATCGTGCACCGGCTCGACAAGGACACGACCGGCCTGATGGTGGTCGCGAAGAACGACCGCGCCCACAAGGGACTGGCCAAGCAGTTCGCCGACCATGGCCGCACCGGCCCGCTGGAGCGCGGCTATCGCGCCATCGTCTGGGGCGTGCCGGCCCTGCCCTATGGCATGGTCGACGCGCCGATCGGCCGCTCGCCGACCAGCCGGCTGAAGATGGCAATCCTGAAGACCGGCGGCAAGGAAGCGATCACCCACTACACGCTCGAGCAGCGCTTCGGCGACCCTTCGGCGCCGATCGCCAGCCTGCTCGACCTGCGGCTCGAGACGGGCCGCACGCACCAGATCCGCGTCCACATGGCCGCCATGGGGCTGCCGCTGATCGGCGACCAGGAATATGGCAAGGGCTTCCTCACCAAGTCGGCGCGCCTGCCGGAGCCGGCCCGCAGCGTGGTGTCGCGCTTCCATCGCCAGGCGCTGCATGCCTGGCTGCTCGGTTTCGAGCATCCGGTCACGGGCGAGACGCTGCGCTTCGAATCGGAGCCACCGGCGGATCTGGCGGAACTGATCGAGACATTCAACGCTCTGTGAACCGAAACCGCACCCCGCGGTCCTGTTAAACCTGTATTTCGTGCCTATATATCCTCATGCGGGCCAAAGTGGCCGCGATCGGCGTTGGCTTTCGGGGAGCGCCGGCAAGAACGGAGGGGGCACATGGCTGCCAGAGCAAGTCTTCCTGTCATCGCGTCCGGCGAAGCCGGACTCTCTCGCTATCTCGACGATATCCGGCGTTTTCCCATGCTCGCGCCGGATGAAGAGTACATGCTTGCCAAAGCATATAAGGAGCATGACGACCGCAGCGCCGCGCACAAGCTGGTGACGAGCCATCTGCGCCTCGTGGCGAAGATCGCCATGGGCTATCGCGGCTATGGCCTGCCGATCGGCGAGGTGATCTCCGAGGGCAATGTCGGCCTGATGCAGGCGGTGAAGCGATTCGAGCCCGAAAAGGGCTTCCGCCTCGCGACCTATGCGATGTGGTGGATCAAGGCCTCGATCCAGGAGTACATCCTGCGCTCGTGGTGCCTGGTCAAGATGGGCACGACCGCCAACCAGAAGCGCCTGTTCTTCAATCTGCGCAAGATGAAGAGCCAGATCCAGGCGCTCGAGGAAGGCGATCTGAAGCCGCACCAGGTCGAGCAGATCGCGACCAAGCTCGGCGTCACCACCGAGGACGTCATCTCGATGAACCGCCGTCTCGGCGGCGACGCCTCGCTGAACGCGCCGCTGCGCGCCGACGCCGAGGGCGGCGAGTGGCAGGACTGGCTGGTCGACGACAGCGACAACCAGGAAACCATCCTCGCCGACCAGGAAGAGGCCGACAACCGCCGCAAGCTGCTGCGCGACGCGATGGGCGTCCTGAACGAACGCGAGCGCCGCATCTTCGAGGCGCGCCGCCTCTCCGACGACCCGATGACGCTGGAGGAGCTCTCCGCCGAATTCGGCGTCAGCCGCGAGCGTGTCCGCCAGATCGAGGTGCGGGCGTTCGAGAAGGTGCAGAAGGCCGTGCGCCGCGGGGCGCGCGACCTCGAGCGCGGCCATGGCGACGACGAATTGCTGACCACCGACGCCTGAGCGCGGGCCAGGATAGCGGTCCATTTCGACCGCCTACCCTGCCCGCTCCAGAATATTTCACATCTCTTTCGCAGCGAACCTATTGCGAAAATCGCCGGGATATTGTATCCGGCGAAATGGCCTGCCGTTGCGTAAATCACGGTTGCCATCATAGCTCAACTTTCTGGGTTAGAGGTTCAGCATGGCGCGCCCGCGTCGTCGTCTGACAGTGATCGCCGCATTGGACGTGGTCGGTTATTCCGAGCTCATCCAGCGTGACGAGCTGGGCGCGATCCGGGAGATGCGCGCGATCTACCGGACGCTGGTCCGGCCCAACCTTTCCCGCTACGGCGCCCACATCATCAAGACGATGGGCGACGGCGGCCTGATCGAGTTTCCGAGCGTGCTCGACGCCGTCGAGTGGACCATGGCCTTCCAGACCGCCATGGCCGCCCGCAACGCGGCGCGCGACCGTTCGCCGGTCGAAGTGCGCGCGGCGATCGTGCTGGCCGACATCATCCTGACCGAGGACGACCGCTTCGGCGCGGCGATCGGCTTCGCCATGCGGATGCAGACGGCCGCCCCGCCCGGCGGCATCGCCATCACCCATTCCGTCCGCTGGCAACTGCTCGGCGAACCGGCGGCAGCCTTCCGCCCGGCCGGATTCCTGCACCTCCGCAGCGTGCCCTACCCCGTCGAAGCCTGGTTCTGGATGCCGGCCGGCAAGCCCTTGCCGAATCTGGCGCCGACGCCCGGCCAGATGCTGACGCCCGAAACGCTCGGCGTGCCGCCGCTGCAGCGGGTGCAGACGCCGGATCTCCGCCCGCTGACCGTGGTGCTGCCGTTCGACGACCTCTCGCCGGCGCGCGACCAGGAGGGCTTCGCCGACGGCGTCGTCGAGGAGATGACGGCGACCTTGTCGCGCGTGCGCGACATCCGCGTCATCGCCCGCAATTCCGCCTTCACCTACAAGAACAAGCCGACCGACGTGCGCTCGCTCGCACGCGACCTCGGCGTGCGCTACGTCATCGAGGGCAGCGTCCGCAAGGCGGGCGACACGCTCCGGGTCACGGCGCAACTGGTCGAGGCCGAGACCGGGGCCCATCTGTGGTCCGGCCGCAAGGACGGCACCGTCCACGACCCGCTCACCCTGCAGGACGATGTCGCGACACTCGTCGCCGGCGCGCGCCCGCCGGCCGGTCGCGGCGCCGAGATCGAGCGCGCCCGGCGCAAGGCGGCCGATTCGCTCCGCACGCACGATCTCGTCCTGAAGGCGATGCCGCATTTCTGGGCGCACCGGCGCGAGGACAACGCCGCGGCGCTGGCGCTGCTCGAGCAGGCGCTCGCCTCGGATCCGCACTCCGGCGTGGCGCTTGGCCTCAAGGCCTGGTGCCTGAGCCAGCAGATCACCTATCTCTGGTCGGATGATCCGGTGCGCGACCGGACGACGGCGCTCGCGCTCGCCGAGCAGGCCGCCGAGGCGGGCGAGGCCGACCCGCTGGTGATGACGGCGATCGGCGCGACCTTCTCGATCCTGATGACGGACCAGACCCGCGCCCTCGTCTATATCGACCGCGCCATCGCGCTCGACACGACCTTTGCCTGGGCCTGGACCCGGCTCGGCTATGCCAAGGCCTATTCCGGCGAACCCGAGGAAGGGATCACGAGCTTCGAGAAGGCGATCGCGCTGAGCCCCGAGGACCCGATCCAGTTCAACGCCTATGCCGGTATCGCGACCTGCCACTTCCTGCTCGGCCAATACCCCGAAGCGGCGCATTTCGCCGGGCGTGCCCTGCATGGCCGGCCGGGCATGGTCTGGGCCTACCGGCTGCTCGCCACCTCGGCGGCGCTCGCCGGCCAGATGACGCTGGCCCGCAATGCCGTGCGGCGCCTCCTGGCCGAGAACCCCGGCCTCACCATCGGCAGCATCGCCGCCGGCATCAAGAACCTCGCCGGCCCGCAGCTGGAGCTCTATCTCGAGGGCCTGCGTCTCGCCGGCCTTCCCGATGACGTGGAGCCCACGCCGCCGATGCAGACCGAGATCGCCGACACCCCGGTGTGAAGCGACCGGCCCCCCCCGTGCGGGTGGG
>JAEWAD010000101.1 GCA_023391905.1 Pseudomonadota bacterium
GGTGTTCATGGGCCCCGGCCTCCGCCGGGGCGACGCGATCCTGCGAATGCGCCCTTAGGCTGCAGGACGCAGCCCGATCACGATCCCGCCAGCGCCTTCTCGATCTCGGGCATCATCACCTTTTCGAGGCTTTCCGCGCTCAGCGGGCCGACGAACTTGTAGCGGATCGTGCCGTCGCGCCCGACCACGAAGGTCTCCGGCACGCCATAGACGCCCCAGTCGATCGAGCTGCGGCCCTTCTCGTCGACGCCGACGGCGGCATAGGGATTGCCCAGCTGGCCGAGGAAGGCGCGCGCGTTGGTCGGCTGGTCCTTGTAGTTGATGCCGACGAGGTTGATGCGCTTGTCGGTCGCGAGCTGCTCGAGGAAGGGATGCTCCTCGCGGCAGGGGCCGCACCAGGACGCCCAGATGTTGACGAGCGTCACCTTGCCGAGGAAGTCGGCGCTGTCGATGCCCGGCCTGTCGAGGCCGGCGAGCGGCGGCAGCACGGTGACCGGCACGGGCCGGTCGATCAGGGCCGACGGGATCAGCGAGGAATTGCCGCCCTGCTCCAGCCGGATGATGAAGATCACGGCCAGCGCGGCGAAAATGGCGGCGGGCGCGACAATGGCGAGGCGGCGCCCGATCGAGCGCGGCGGCTTCGTTTCGCCAGGAACCTTCGTCTCGCTCATGGCGTCGCGGTCCGGTCGATGCCGGCCTTGCGCGCCGAACGGCGGCGGATGCCGCGCGTCTCGAGATCGGCGAGCTGGCGGCGCAGGGTACGACCGTCGAGCAGGATCCAGGCGACGAGCGCCAGCACGATCGCGATCGTCACGCCATAGGCGGCGAGGATGAAGCCGGCATGCGGCCCGAGCATTTCGATCATGCGGCGGCTCCCGCGGGGCTCGCGGCGGCGACGAGGCGCAGCGCGCGGATACGGCGGCGCAGGATCTCGTTGCGCATCGCCATCAGGGCGAGCGACAGGAACAGGAGCGTCGCGCCGACGGCGCAGATCAGCAGCGGATAGAGCATGCTCGGCGCGATGGTCGAGCCGCCCATGCGGAAGACGCTGGCCGGCTGGTGCAGCGTGTTCCACCAGTCGACCGAGAACTTGATGATCGGGATATTGATCGAGCCGACCAGGATCAGCACGGCGGCGACGCGGCCGGCCTTGTTCGGATCCTCGATCGCGTTCCAGAGCGCGATCAGGCCGAGATACATCAGGAACAGGATCAGCACCGAGGTCAGGCGCGCGTCCCACTCCCACCAGGTGCCCCACATCGGCTTGCCCCAGAGCGAACCGGTGATCAGCGCCACCAGCGTAAAGGCGGCGCCGATCGGCGCCGTCGCCTTGGCCGCGACGTCGGCGAGCGGATGGCGCCAGACCAGCGTGCCGAGCGCCGACACCGCCATCATGCCGTAGCCCAACATGGCGAGCCACGCGGCCGGGACATGGATGAACATGATCTTGACCGTCTCGCCCTGCTGGTAGTCGGCGGGCGCGACGAAGAAGGCGAGATAGAGCCCCGTGCCGAGCACGATCGCCGTCGCCGCCCACAGCCAGGGCAGGAGGCGGTCGGTGAGCGACATGAAGCGCGTCGGATTGGCGAGGTCGAGCAGGGCCATGCCGATGTCTTAGGGTCGTGGTGTGAAAATCGCAACGCGACCGATTGAGCCGCGCCAAAAGAAAACGCCCGCATCGAGAGGATGCGGGCGTCGATCTCGGGACCGAGCGGGCCGATCAGGCGTTACCGGCCAGCGTCGCCTTGGTGGTGATGACGTTGAACGAGGCGGGCTTCAGGCGGATGGTCATCCGCTCGCCGTCGATCTTGACGTCCTTGTTCTCCTTCGGGGCGACGGTGTTCGGCGCGTCCTTGGTGTTGACGGCCTTGAGGTTCGAATGGTGCAGCTCGGTCGCGTGCACCAGCTCGCGATCCTTGCCGAGCCCGCGCAGCTCGACCTCGACCTCCATCGAATCCGACAGGCTGCGGTTCAATGCGATCACGGTCGTCGTGCCATCGGCCGGATTGTCGATCACCGTGGCGTAGAGATACGGGATCTCCGGGAAGGTCTTGGCGCTGTAGGAGCCGGATTCCGCCACGCTCTTCAGCACCCGGCCATGGCCGTACTTCGAGGCGAGCGCGAAGGGATGGAAGATCGTCTGGCGCCAGGCGGCGCCGCCGGTCTCGGTCATGATCGGGCCGATGACGTTGACGAGCTGCGCCAGGCAGGCCGTCTTCACGCGGTCGGCATTGTTGAGCATGGCGATCAGGGCACCGCCGACGATCAGCGCGTCCTCGGTGTTGTAGACCTCCTCGATCAGCTTCGGCGCTTCCGGCCAGCCGGGCACGCGCATGTTCTCGATCTTGTGGGTCTTGTACCAGACGTTCCATTCGTCCAGCGACAGCATGATCTTCTTGTGCGAACGGCGCTTGGCGCCGACCGCGTCGCAGATCGCCGCCACTTCCTTGATGAAGGCGTCGAGCAGCTCGATGACGCCGAAATACTCGGCCGTCGAATCCGCGTGGTTGTTGAAGTAGGTGTGCAGGGAGATGAAGTCGACCTCGTCATAGCAATGATCGAGGACCTGGTATTCCCAGGAGCCATAGGTCGGCATGTTGCGGTGGGAGGAGCCGCAGGCGGCCAGCTGGATGGTCGGGTCGACCCAGCGCATCACCTTCGCGGTCTCGAGCGCGACGCGGCCATATTCCTCGGCGGTCTTGTGGCAGATCTGCCAGGGGCCATCCATCTCGTTGCCGAGGCACCAGAACTTGATGTCGTGCGGCTTCTCGTAGCCGTGCTCCTTGCGGAGATCCGACAGCGCCGAGCCGCCCTCGTGGTTGCAATATTCGAGGAACTGGCGCGCCTCGTCGGGGCCCTTGGTGCCGAGATTGACGCCGAACATCGGCTCGATGTCGGCCTTCGCGGCCCACTTCATGAACTCGTTGGTGCCGAACTGGTTGGTCTCGGTCGAGAACCAGGCGAGGTCGCGGCGAACGGGGCGCTTGTCGGCCGGGCCGACGCCGTCTTCCCAATTGTAGCCGGACAGGAAATTGCCGCCCGGATAGCGGACGATGGTGGTGCCGAGCTCCTTGGTCAGCTCCAGCACGTCGCCGCGGAAGCCGTCCTCGTCGGCGGTGGCATGGCCGGGCTCGTAGATGCCGCCATAGACGCAGCGGCCCATATGCTCGACGAAGGTGCCGAACATGCGCCTGTCGAGATCGGAGACGACGAAGTCGCGGTCGACGATGAGTTTGGCATTCAACATGGACGAAAGCTCTCGGATTGGTCTTCGGAGGGTCGTGGGGGAGCCGCCGCCGGCCAGGGCCGGGCGGCGGCGGTGAACGGCGCCGCTAGCCCTTGATGCCGGCGGACAGCATGATCGCCTGCGTCACGCGACGCTGGAAGATCAGGTAGGCGATGGCGACGGGCAACGCCGCGAGCACCGCGGCGGCCAGGTTGCGGGCGTACTGGACGCCGAAATTCTCCTTCACCTGGGTGATGCCGACCGTGATCGTCATCGTCTCCTCGGAGGTGGACACGAGGAAGGGCCAGAGGAAGCTGTTCCAGGCGCCGATGAAGGTGATGATCGCGAGCGCGGTGGTCACGCCCCAGTTCATCGGCAGGTAGACGCGCAGGAAGATGTTGAGCTCGCTGGCACCGTCGACACGCGCCGCCTCGCGAAAGTCCTTCGGCACGCTGTCGAAGAACTGCTTGTAGACGATGACGACGACCGGGACGATCAGCTGCGGCAGGACGATGCCGAGCCACGTATTGATCAGCCCGAACTGGCTCATCAGCACGAAATGGGTGACGATCAGGGCCTGGATCGGCACCATGAAGCTGGCGAGCACGGTGAACCAGAGCAGGGTGCGGCCGCGGAAGCGCAGTTGCGACAGGGCATAGCCGCAAAGCGCGCCCATCAGCACCACCAGAAACGTCACCACCAGCGAGACGACGATCGAGTTCACATACCAGACGCCGATCTTGGTCGTCGTCAGCACATGGGTGTAGGCCTCGAGCGTCCAGGTCTTGGGAAGCAGGTTCAAGCCCGGCTGGACCACCTCGAACTCGGGCTTCAGCGTCGTGACGAGGGCCCAGTAGAGCGGGAAGGCCCAGATGATGGCCAGCGCCAGCGTAAGCAGAGAGAACAGCCGACCCGCGAAATCGATCTTCTGGATGTTCATCGGGGTTTGGCCCTCAGAGCCTGGTACTGCAGCACGGACACGACGACGATGATGACGAAGAGCGAGAACGCCACCGTCGCGCCATAGCCGCCCTTGTTGAGCTGGAACGCCTGCTTGTAGATGTACTGCACCAGCACCATGGAGTTGTTGACGTTGCCGCCGAGCGTCAGCAGGTAGAGCTGGTCGAAGATCTTCAATTGCAGGATCAGCTGAATCGTCAGCACGAGCGCCGTGACCGGCCAGATCAGCGGCCAGGTGATGTAGCGGAACTGCTTCCAGCGGCCGGCGCCGTCGAGGGCCGAGGCGTCATACATGTCCTGCGAGATGTTGCGCAGCCCGGCGATGAACAGCAGCACGTTGAAGCCGATCGTCCACCAGATCGTCACGAAGGCGATCATGGGCATGACCCAGTACTTGTTGCGGAAGACCGCGATCCGCTCGCCGAGGACGGCGTCGAACGCGTACTGCGCGATGCCGAACTGGTAGTCCATGATCCATTCCCAGATGCGGAAGACCACGGAGACCGGCAGGATGTAGGGCAGGAAGAACGCCGCCAGGATCAGGCTCTGCATGTAGCCCTTCTGGCGGTTGACCATCATCGCGAAGACCAGGCCGAGCAAGGTGTTCGGGATCACCGTCAAAAGCACGAAATAGAAAGTGTGCCAGACGGCGTTGAGATAGGCCTTGTCGTTGAAGAGCCTGACATAGTTCTTGAAGCCGACCCACGCACCCTCGCCGATCAGCGGGGCGTCGGTGAAGGTGAGGATGACCATCCTCACGGTCGGGTACAGGAACAGGACGAGATAGGCGATCACGAAGGGGCCGACAAAGGCGGCCGCGATCCAGTTTTCGCGCGATGAGCTTTGCATGGGCGGCATCCGGGCGTCAGACGGATGACCCGGCCGGCGAGCCGGCCGGGTCGAGAGGCGGAAGTCGCTCGACTTAGTCGACGAGACCCTGAAGCTCGTCGCGCAGGCCCTCGGCACCTTCCTGCGGGTCCATGTCGCCGTTCACCGTGGTGGTGATGTTGTTGGCGGTCGCCTCATAGACGGGCGAAGCGACGCCGGCGAGCTTCGTCGACGGGTCGAACACGGCGGTTTCCGCCAGCGACGAATAGGTCGCGTTCGGCTCCATCGTCTTGAACGCCTCGGTCTGGGTGACCGGCAGATAGGCCGGGATGTGGCCGGCATTCGCCCAGCTGATCGAATGCTCGTTCATCCACTTAATGACGGCGAGAACGGCCTTGAGCTTCTCGGGCGAGATCTCCTTGCCCTTGCGGTCCGGGATCGCGAAAGCGTGCGAATCGGCCCAGGTCGCGGGCTTGTCGAACAGCGTCGGGATCTGCACCGCGCCCCACTCGAAGCCGAGCTTGCCCTGCTTGGCGAGGTCGGCCATCGTCGGCACTTCCCAGACGCCGTTCATCATCGTCGCGGCCTTGCCCGAGGTGAACAGCGCGACCGACGGGTTGTAGTCGGTCTGCTTCGGCACCACGCCGTCCGCGACCCACTTGGCCATGGCGCCGGACGCCTTGGCGGCCTTGTCGACATTGTCGCCGTCAAGGAACTTGCCGTCCTTGTAGAATTCGCCGCCCTGCTGGTTGAACAGCGAGTAGAAGATGCGCCAGACGCCGCCGTCACCGGCGGTCTGGAACGTCATGCCGTATTCGGAGCCGGAATCCTTCAGCTTCTTCAGCGCGGCGTCGAAATTCTCGATTCCGTCGAGGCCCTTCGGCTTGCCATCCTCGCCGAGCAGGTCGGCCTTCTTCAGCGCGTCCTTGTTGTAGTAGAGGACGATCGAGTGGATATCGAAGGGCACGGCATACTGCTTGCCGTCGACCTGGGCTGCCTTCCAGTTGGCCGGCGCATAATTGTCGCCCGAGAGGCCCGCTTCCTTGAGCTCATCGGCCGAGAGTTCGCGCAGCACGCCGGAATCGACGCCGAGCGGCAGGCGCGACAGGTGATAGGTCATGACGTCGGGGCCCTCGCCGACGGCGGCGGAGGTCTGGACCTTGGTATAGAACGGAACGCCCCACTCGAGCGTCGTCGCCTGGATCTCGATATCCGGGTTGGTCTTGTTGAACTCGTCGATCAGCGCCTTCATCCGGACGCCGTCGCCGCCGGACAGGAAGTCCCACCAGACCACGGTTTCCTTGGCCTGCGCCCCGACGGTCAGGGCCAGCAGCGCCGCCGTGGCGAGCGCCTTCGTCATCAGCTTCCGCATCATGCGATTCCTCCGCTTTTCGTCGCGCCTCAAGCCTCCCAACAAGGCCTGTCCTCCGGCGACATTTCTTCTCGTCCGCCTCGGCGGAGCGACAGTTTCCGGCATCGATTGGCACGCATCCCGTGCCAGCCTCCGCACGCCTCAGATCGGCGCGCCATGTGGCATCTGACGCCGCATCCGGCCCGCGATCGGTCCCTGGCCAGCTACCGGAACTCCCCCGATTTCGGCCCCTCCATACGATTTCCCACCGTGGCCCCTCCCCAAGAGACCCTCAATGGTATTATCATATGCATCGATCATGGTTTTGATCCGAGGGTTTGTCAATCCGACTTTCGGGCCGCGTTTCCGCTTCGGAAACGGCTCCCTCTTCGGAAAGCGAGCCGCAGCCGCATGCGGGGACTTGGCCAGCGCATCGGAAACCGCGTAAAGGAACGAGCTTGGCGGGAGAGGGCGTAATGCTGGAGCGTGAGCTTCTATCGGTCGGCACGATGAGCGCGCAGGTCGCCAATCACATTGGCGTCCGGATCGTGTCGGGCGAGTTCGCGCCCGGAACGTCGCTGCCGATCGAGAGCGAGCTCTGCCAGACCTATGGCGTCAGCCGCACGACGATCCGCGAGGCGGTGAAGAGCCTGGCCGGCAAGCGGCTGATCGAGGTGTCTCCGAAGATCGGGACGCGGGTCCTGCCGTTCGCGGAGTGGAACCTGCTCGACCGCGACGTGCTCGCCTGGCGGCTGCAGGCGCAGTTCGACCACAAGATCGTCGAGGACATCTTCGAGATGCGGCTCTGCTTCGAGCCACGCGCCTCCTATCTGGCGGCCCGCGACGGCACGACCGAGGACCTGGCGCAGATCGAGCATCATTTTCACGAGTTGGTCGCCGCCTACGAGCAGAAGCTGCCAATCAAGGCGACGTCCGAATCGGCGCTCGGCTTCCACATGGCGATCCTCAACGCCTCGCATAACGGCCTGTTCGTGACGATCGGCAGCGCGGTCAAGTCGGCGCTGCGGGTTTCGTCCGAGATGCTGCAGCGGAACGCCACGCAGCCGGCCGAGGACATCGCGCTGCATGCGGCGGTCTGCCGGGCGATCGTGTCGCGCCGGCCGGACGATGCCGCGGCGGCGATGACAGGCCTGCTCGCGGCGTCGCGCGAGCGCCTTCTGCCGCTGACGGTCGACGCGGCCGAGTAGCACCGGATAGAAGGCCTCACTGCCGCCGCCCCTTGGCGGCTTGGCGCCTTGCCCGATGGGCAGGACGTCTCCACGTGTCCAATCCCCGATACCGGCCAGCGAAGCCGCGGCACGAACGCGGCCGCGCCGCGAATGCCGCCCCTCGCGTTCGCCATGGTCGCGCGTTTTGGGTGTTCCTGGCTTGGCTCGATCTTGGATCCGAGCCCAGTTGGACGACGGGCTCGTCGAAGCACTAGCGGGTACATGTGGCATCCGACGGTTCACCGACGTTTGCGACGGCGGTAGGTCGTTGACGGCGTTTCCCGGGATGCCCCGCGTTGCTTTGGCGCTTCGGGCTCGGCTTCTGAATGCCGGAGCGGCGTCCCTGCAGGGACTTGGTCGCTGCCTGGCTCGGACGCCAGGCGGCTTGGCGGCGTACCGCTGGCTTGCCGAAGCCGTGTTGCCAGCGCGGCATTCTTGCGCGAGGAACTCGCCGTCCCCTCTTGCCGCCACGCCCTTGGCGCGTCCACTTGGCTGAATCTTCGTTCGGCGGATCGCGGCCGGACGCCTTGTTCCGGTTCTTGAGGCTTTTGACGTGGGCGACGTTGAGGCTTTTTACGCGGTGTTTGTGGGTCCTGGGGCTGGGGTGCCGTCTCGAGTGCGGGTGTTTCTGGATTTTCTGGTCGAGCACGCGAGGGTTTGATCACGGCGTTGTTTCGGGCTGTGACGCAGTGGGGGGCCGCTTGGCGCCGTTCCTTCGCCCCGGTGGCGTGGCCGTGGATGGGGGCCCGATGAGGAGCCAGCCGTTCGGCCGGTAGGGTGGATTGGAACGACAAAAAGCCCCGCCGGATTGT
>JAEWAD010000281.1 GCA_023391905.1 Pseudomonadota bacterium
CCGAGTGGTGGTGGACCATCGACAAATATCTCCTGTTCGGGCTCATCGCGCCCGCATGCCAAGATCTTCACCAACAGCGTGCGCGCCGCCACCCTGCTTTCGGCCGGCCAGGCCGAGGTCTATCTCGCCGGCGGACGGGTCCGCGGCGACGAGCTTTCCGTCGGCGGCGCCGAGGCCGTGGCGCAGTTCGAGAAGCTCTGGTTCGACATCTGCTTCGTCGGCCTGTCCGGCGTCACCGAGGACGGCCTGTTCGACTATTCGATCGAGGATGTCGAGCTGAAGAAGGTCTATCTCGGCCGCTCGGGCATCAAGGTGGCGCTCTGCGACGCCTCGAAGTTCCAGCGCATGTCGCTCGTGCACGTGGCGACGCTCACCGATATCGACGTCCTGATCACCGACGCGGCGCCGCCACCACCGATCGCGGCGGCGCTCGAAGCGGCGCGCGTCGACGTGCAGATCGCCCCTTAACGAGGCTCGCCTCACCCTACCCTGTCATCCCAATTGAACGGAGCGGACTATGGTTTTCGATTTCTTCGGCGACAAGAAGAAGGTCGTCATCTCGATGTCTCATATCGGCGCCCTTCCGGGCTCGCCGCTCTATGACGCCAAGGGTGGCCTCAACAAGCTGATCGACGACGCGATGGCCGACGTCGAGAAGCTGCAGGCCGGCGGCGTCGACGCCATCATGTTCGGCAACGAGAACGACCGCCCCTACGTGTTCAAGGGCGCCCCGGAAGCGATCGCCGCGATGTCGGCCATCGTGCAGGCGATCAAGCCCGAGCTGAAGGTGCCGTTCGGCGTCAACTTCCTCTGGGATCCGATCGCCTCGGTGTCGATCGGCGCGGTGACCGGCGCTTCCTTCGTGCGCGAGATCTTCACCGGCGTGTTCGCCTCCGACATGGGCGTGTGGGAGCCGAACTGCGCCCAGGCCTCGCGTCTGCGCCACAATCTCGGCCGCGATGACATGAAGCTGCTCTTCAACATCAACGCCGAGTTCGCGCATTCGCTCGACCAGCGTCCGATCGAGCTGCGCGCCAAGAGCGCCGTGTTCTCCTCGCTCGCCGACGCCATCCTGGTCTCCGGCCCGATCACCGGCGAGCCGGCCGACGCGTCGAACCTGCGCAAGGTCGCCGAGACCGTGAAGACGGTGCCGATCTTCGCCAACACCGGCGTCAACATCGACAACGTCACCGACATCTTCAACTACGCCTCCGGCGTCGTCATCGGCACGCATTTCAAGGTCGACGGCTACACCTGGAACGCCGTCGACGCCGACCGCGTCAAGCGCTTCATGGACGTCGTGAACAAGCTGCGCTGATCGCAGGCAACATCCTCCGGCCGGACGCCTCCGGCCGGAGGAACCTCGTTTCGCCCGGGCGCGCGGCGCCATCTGTGGGCGAAATGTCATACAACCAGACCACCGTGTGATTTTCTGACGCCTTCCCCAGCGTCCGCCCCATCTTCCCTGCCAATCATCGTTTGAATGCGACGCGGATTCCCCTTAGACGAGGGTATGCGGCTGCGCAGGCCCGCCACGGTGCCCGCACCTGCCGAAGATTGTCATCTGGCGAACCACGGCGTCGGCCCGACGGCGGCCGGTTCAACGCTTGCTCGAGGAAGAAAACATGGCCCTGGAAAAGATCGCGGGCGTTCGCGCCGCGGCCCGTGACGTCGAACCGTTCGTCGCCGAGCTGTTCATCGCAGCCGGCGTGAACCGCGAGAGCGCCGAAGCCTGCGCCCGCGCCGTGGTCGACGCCTCGTCCCGCGCCTATGACACGCATGGCGTCCGCCTGATCCCGTTCTACATGCAGGGCCTCGACGGCGGCCGCATCAACAAGACGCCGTCGCTCACCGTCACCGAGAAGGCCGCCTCGGCCGTGCATGTCGACGCCGATGACGGCCTCGGCCACTACGCCAGCTACCGCGCCATCGACGAGGCCGCCAAGCTCGCCGAGAAGACCGGCGTCGCCGTCGCCACCGTGGGCCGCTCGACCCATCACGGCGCCACCGGCGTCTACACGCGCTACGCCGCCACCAAGGGCTTCGTCGCCATCGGCATGACCCATGCCGACGCGATGGTGATCCCGCATGGCGGCGCCTCGGCCTTCTTCGGCACCAACCCGCTCTCCTTCGCCGTTCCGGTCGAGGGCGAGGATCCGATGGTGCTCGACATGGCCACCAGCTCGATCCCGTTCAACCGCGTCGGCCTCCGCCGCGCCACCGGCCAGCCGCTGCCGGCCGAGGTCGCCGTCGACGACAAGGGCGAGTTCACCACCGACGCCAACGCGGCCGTCTGGGTCGCCCCGGTCGGCGGCGCCGACTATGGCTACAAGGGCTCGGGCCTCGCCGGCATGGTCGACCTGCTCTGCTCGGCCTTCACCGGCATGGGCCACGGCAAGACGATGGCCTCGTTCAACGGCCCCGACTTCTCGAAGCCGATCCAGATCGGCCATTTCTTCATCGTGCTGTCGCCGGCCGTGTTCCAGGCGCTGTCCGCCTTCGACGCCCGCATCACCGACTTCCTCGCCGACCTGCGCGCCCAGCCGGCGAAGCCCGGCCAGAAGGTCTATGCCCCGTCCGACATCGAGAAGGCCGAGGCGAAGAAGCGCGCCGTCGACGGCATCCCGGTCGACAACGTCACCTGGGGCGCTCTGGAAGGCTTCGCCGCCAAGCTCGGCGTCAAGGTCCCGGCCGCGACCGCCGACAACGGCTGAGTTCCAGCGTCTCCTGAATCAAGAAGGGGCGGCGATCACGCGATCGCCGCCCCTTTTTTGTTCTGCGCTTGGCGCGATCTCGCCGGCCCGGGCCCCACGCTCTCCGTCATCCTCGCGAAGGCGAGGATCCATGCAGCCAAGACGTCAACGAGTGCCCCCGACGCCTCGGCTGAATGGATCCCGGGTCAAGCCCGGGATGACGGCGGAGGCCGGCGTCAGGACGCCTTGCGCACCTTGGCCGGCGTCACCAGGAACTCGCGGTTGACGCAATTGGTGAGGCGGCCCTCGTTCAGATAGGTGAGGATGCACTCGACGGCCTTGCGCTGCATGTCCTTCATCGCGGCCGGGCTGTAGAAGGCGGCGTGCGGCGACAGCACCAGCCGCCCCTCGATCCACGGCTCGTTCGCCGCCCAGGCGGCGATCAGCTTCTGGCTGCGGTCGGCCGGCTCCTGCGGCAGCACGTCGAGGCCGGCGCCGGCGACGCGACCATCCTTCATCGCGTCGTAGAGCGCGTCGAGATCGACGATCGGCCCGCGCGCCGTGTTGACCAGGATCAGGCCCGGCTTCGCCGCGGCGAGCGCCGACGCGTTGATCATGCCGGTCGTCTCGGCGCTGCGCGGCGCATGCAGGCTCAGCACGTCGCTGATCGCCATCAGCTCGTTGAGGCTGTGCACGCGCTCGTAGCCGGTCGACAGCTCGACGCCGTTGGAGAGATGCGGGTCGTAGAACACCACACGCATGTCGAAGGCGGCGGCGCGGCGGGCGGCGGCGAGACCGATGCGTCCGAGGCCGACGATGCCGAAGGTGGCGCCGCGCAGGCGCCGCACCAGGGGCGCCCGCGAAAAGCTCCAGCCGTTCACAGGATCGGCGTTGAGCAGCCGGTCATAGGTGTCGGTGCCGCGCGTCAGCGCCAGCATCAGAGCCAGCGCATGGTCGGCCACCTCGGTGGTGCCGTAGTCCGGCACGTTGCA
>JAEWAD010000366.1 GCA_023391905.1 Pseudomonadota bacterium
GTTTGCCGGTAATATCGGGCGGGCGACGCAAAGGTCTCGCGGTCAGGCAGCGACGGAAGGCTGCAAATCGCAGGGCTGCACGTCGAAGGGCTGCGGCAGGAAGCAGAGCTTCCCGTCGCGGTAGACCGAGAATTTGCGCGCGCTGAGCTCGGCGCGCATGCCGGCGGACCAGCCGGTCCCGGGCGGCGCCATGATCTTGAGCCGCTGCCGGCACCGGGTACGGACCTCGATCGAAAGATGGGTGCCGAAATCGGTGACGCGCGTCACGTCGGCGCCGCCGTCGTCGCCTCGCGTCTGAAGCGCGATGTCCTCCGGCCGCAGCGCCAGCGTCGCCGGGCCGTCAGGAAGCGCGACCGGCAGGTCGATACCGGCGACGGACATCACATTCGCGCGGACCGCGCCCTGCAGCAGGTTCATCTGGCCGACGAAGCCAGCGACGAACTCGGTCTCCGGCTGCCGGTAGAGCCTGTCCGGCCGGCTCAGCTGCTCCAGCCTGCCGTCGCGCATCACGGCGATCCGGTCGGCGATGGCGAGCGCCTCGTCCTGCCCGTGCGTGACGAAGATCATGGTGATGCCGACCCGGCGCTGGATTTCGCGGACTTCCTCGCGCAGCCGCTCGCGCAGATGCTGGTCGAGGCTCGCGAACGGCTCGTCGAGCAGCAGGATCTTCGGCTCCAGGACGAGCGAGCGCGCCAGCGCGACCCGCTGCTGCTGCCCGCCCGACAGCTGGCTCGTCTTCCTTTCGCCGTAGCCTTCCAGGCCGACCGTCGCGAGGGATGCGTTCACCCGCCGGCGGATCTCGTCCTTCGGCAGGCGACGCAGCTTCAGGCCGAAGGCGACATTGGCGAAGACGTTCATATGCGTCCACAGCGCATGGCTCTGAAAGACCATGCCGGTCGGCCGCCGCTCCGGCGGCACGCGCGTCACGTCCTGCCCGTCGATCAGAATCGCCCCGGCGGTCGGTTCCTCGAAGCCGCCGATCATCCGCAGCACCGTCGACTTGCCGGATCCCGATGGTCCGAGCAGGCAGACGAGTTCGCCATCGCCGACCGTCAGCGACACGTCATCGACGGCGCGCGTATCGCCGAAGCGCCGGCTCAGATTCTTGATTTCCAGTTTGGCCATTTGACAGCTTTCCTATTCTCAGGCCCCGAGCGCGCGGCCAAGCGCCTGCGCGCCCAGGAAGCGACGGACCAGCATGAGCAGGAGGAAGGACGGCACCCACAGCAGCAGGGACAGCACCGCGCCGTACTGGACCACCAGCTCGGAGTTGATGAAGCGGACCATCAGGAGCGGCACGGTGCGCACCTCGGGCGCGCCGATCAGCCAGGCCACCTCGGTCTCGTAGAAGGTGTTGACGAAGGTGAGCAGAATGGCGGCCGAGACGGCGGGGAGCACCTGGGGCAGCGTGATCGACCAGAACACGCGGAGCGGCGATGCCCCGGCGTCGCGCGCTGCCTCCTCCTGCCGGCGGTCGACGCCCTGGAACGCCGAAACGGGGATCCACACCATGAACATCAGCGTCGAGACGAGCTGGATCAGCACCACGCCCCAGAAATTACCGATCAGACCGAGACCCAGGAAGATCGTCGCGATGGTGATGTAGAGGCCGAACTTCGGAAACGCGTAGACGGTCAGGAACGACAGGAAGAAGAGGTTGCGACCGGGAAAGTCCATGCGCGCGAAGGCGTAGGAGGCGGGCAGGCAGATCAGGGCCGACAGCGCCGTCACGATCGCCGCCAGCGACAGCGAGGTCGTCATCGCCAGGTGCACGTCGCCCCGCGAGAGCACATCGCCCCAGAAACGGAATCCGAACTTCTGCGGGATCACCGCGGGATAGCGCCATACCTCGGTGAAGGCCCAGATCGCGACATTGACGAGCGGCGTCAGGATGAAGAGCGAAAGCAGGGCGGCAATGGCGATCCCGGCCCAGTTGGCGCGGAGGCGAGACAGGCCGAGGCCGGCCGGAGCCGCCCTGCGGAGGACGGGCATGCTCATGACGATTGCTCCCGGCGGGTGCGCGCGATCGAGCGCACATAGAAATAGGCGAAGGCCGCGCAGATCAGGAAAGTGACGACGGCCTGCGTGCGGGCCTGCAGCGGATCGTCGACATCGATGATCGTGCGGCGCATGAACGGCCCCATCATCTCCGGAACCGCCGGGCCCAGCAGGTAGGGCAGCGTGAACGCGGAGAAGAGGCCGAGAATGACGAAGGACGCGGCGACGAGCAGCGTGCTGCGGATACGCGGCAGGATAATGTACCAGAGCACCTGGGCGCGGTTGGCGCCGACGTCGCGCGCGGCATCGATCGAGGCGCGCGATACATTGCCGAGACCGGCCAGCACGATCAGCAAGGTCAGGGGGAGATTGTCCCAGACAAGGCCGATGATCGGCCCCCAGATCGTCAGATAGGGAGACGCCAGTTTCGGCAGGCCGACGGCGCTGAGCAGGATGTCGACGGTTCCGTTCGGCCCCAGCGTGCGGATCAGCGCGTAGGCGAGCAGGATCGACGGCACGAACAGCGGAAACAGCGCCAGCGCCTGGATGTATCCGGTCAGCCGGGACGAGGAAAAGCGCAGGTAGAGGGCGATGGGCAGGCTGATCAGCAGCAGCAGAACGGTGCAGGTCGCCGCCACCTGGATGGTCATCCAGAGGTTGCGGAGGCTGAAGCTGTCGGAAAAGAAGAAGCGATAGGCATCGAGGCTCAGCGTGACGCCGGACGGCGTCTCGACGGTGAGTGTGTCGAACACCGACAGCGCCACCGGCCAGAGGATCAGCGACACGACCAGAAACACGGGCGCAGCGACGAGGAGGAGGCCGACGGGCCTCCTCCCCTTCGCGTTCCGGATGGCTGCCTCAGCGCGTGACATGGGGCGCGACTGTGCGGAACCAGCCGTCGCTGATTGCCGAAACCCACGGCCCGCCGGGGAAGGTCGGGATCGAGGCCGGCTGCATCGCGGCGTATTTCGCGGCGAGATCCTGCGGCAGGTGTTCCCACGAGATCGCCGGGAAAGCACCGATCTCGGTGACGACCTTGGTCTGGACTTCCGGCGACAGCACGATGTCGGCGAGCTTAATCGTCGCCTCGAGGTTGCCGGCATTGGTCGGAACGGTCATGTCGGCGAAGCCGCCGGCGAAGGCGAGATCGGTCAGCTGCGTGAAGCCGGTGGTCTCGGGCAGGACGCCCTTGTTGACGGCGTCCAGCGCCATGTCGGACCAGACCGGCACCATCGTGACCACGCCCTGCGCCAGCAGCTGGATCGACTGCATGTTGTCGCCGGTGTAGGAGCCGGGGCCGTAGGTATAGGGCGCGATCTCCTTCAGGAGCTCGAAGCCCTTGGCGAGCAGTTCGTCGCTTTCGCCGGCGACGTAGTTGTCGATGCGGAAGAGCGAGGGGTCGCGGCCATTGGCCTCGTGGATCGCCCGGCGGACAAAATTGCCGCCCGAACCGCCCGTATCGGGACGGTTGTGGGTGAACTGGCCCGGGTTGGCCTTCATCCAGGCGACCAGTTCGGCCCAGGTCTTCGGCGCGTCTTCCGGCTTCAGCTTGGTGGTGTCGAAGGCGAGCACCACCTGCGTGCCGCGATACGGCAGGCCATAGCCGGTTTCGAGCGTGACCGGGTTGAGCTTGCCGTAATTGGCGAGGCCGGCCTTGGTGAAATCGACCCAGAGGCCCTTCTCGATGGCACCCTTGGGCAGGTTCGGATCGTTCTCGTCAAAGATGTCGACCTGGGGATCGACGTCGCTGCCGAGCGCGGCAAGGGCGCGATCGACGATCGGCGCGATGTTGTTGCGCGCGCTGACCACGTTGAGCGTGTATTGCGGATTGGCCTTCTCATAGGCCGGCTTGATGATGTTGTTCCAGAAATTGATGATGTTGGAATCACCGGTGATGTAGACATCGATCCGGTTGGTATCGGCCATGGCGGCGGCCGGCATGGCCAGCAGCGCCGCCGCGGCGATGGTGGAGCGAAAGAGATCTCTTCGGTTCATGGTCATCTCCGGTATGGGCGGCAGCCGTCGCTCACCGGCCACGACGTGCCGGCTCCGATCCGTTGCCTGATCTTGCGGTGGGTTGCGCGGGGGCGGGCCCCGGCGAATGCGTGATTGCTACAGAATGCTCGTTCGGTATGCCGTTGTTGTCGACGCTGTGCGGACCGCGATCCGTCTTGCCGGTGCGCCTTCTGGATAGGGCCAGATTGTGTAAGGCGCATGACAGCTGTAGGTACAGCTATCGACAGATTGGCTCGGCAGACCTATCCTTCGAGCTCATCGGCAATGGTCAGGGACACGCATGAAGTCGCAATGGGAGGCGCTCTGCCTGGAGCTCAAGGACGGCATCCGCAGCCGCAAATATGCGCCTGGACAACGCCTGCCGACGGAACATGAGCTTTCCGCCAGTCATGGCGTCAGCCGCAATACGGTGCGGCGAGCATATCTGGCCCTGTCACAGGACGGCCTCATCCGCACCGTCAACGGCCGCGGCAGCTATGTCATGGAGAACGGCATCGTCTACGAGATCGATGCCACGTCGCGGTTCCGGGACGTGCTCGACCGCCTCGGCGTGGACAGCAGCTCTCGCGTGATCGAGAGCGCGGTCGAGGCCGCCATCGCGGAGGTCGCGGAAAAGCTGGAACTGCCGGAGGGCGCCCGCGTGCTTCGACACACGACCTTGATACTCGGCGGCGAGGTGCCCTTCATCCTCACCACGCGCTATTTTCCGTTCGATCTCATTCCCGACTTCGAAAGCCGTCTCTCGCGCAAAGGGGCCTTCACCCCCCTGCTGCGTGAGGAGGGGCTGGGCGATCTCCATCGCGTCTCGACCACGGTCGGCGCGCGCATGCCGCGCGATGACGAGGCCGCTTGGCTCGCATGCCCTCACAATGCACCGCTGCTCGACGTTTCCGCGCTGGGTCGCCTGTCCAGCGGCAGAGCCGTGGAATGGCAGCAGGCCGTGATGAACAGCCAGCTGATTCGTCTGTCGTTTTCGGCGTGACGAAGACGCTCCCAGATCTGGCCGAAATCCTCGCACCCGGCCGACGCGCTGGGTAAGCGCTAGTCGGCCGAATGACAGAAGCGGGCACCCTACCCCGGCACTCGCCTCAGTCTGCTTCCTCGGCGAGCGGCAGGGAGAGGCGGAATGTCGACCCGCCGGAACCGCCGGCCACCAGAACGAGGTCACCGCCCTGCTGCCGCGCGATCTCTCTCGAGATGTACAGCCCCAGCCCGGAACCGGTCACGCGCTGGTTCGCCCCGCGATAGTACTTCATGAAAATGAGCTCACGCTCATCGACCGCCACGCCTATGCCCTGGTCTGCCACATCGATGGATACCATGCGTGAGTCGGTGGAAAGGCTCACCGTCACAGCACTGGCCGCGGGCGAGTATTTCAGCGCGTTCTCGATCAGGTTCTGCAAGACGATCTCGAGCAGGGTGCGATCCCCCTGCACCATCGCCTTGGCGCCCAGCCAGAAACCGACTCGCCTGGCTGCCGCATCGTCCAACCCGGACTGGGCGGTGTGCAGGATCTCATTGAGGTCGAAGACCTCGAGCGGCTTTCCCTCGGCATGGAGCCGGTCGCCGGCCAGAACGTTCTCGATCAGCATCGACATCCGCTTGACGGTCTGGCGGATCCGCGTGGTGCGCAGCTTGATGTTCTCGGCGCTCGCCGCCGTCGCCAGCGAAAGATTGTCCGCCGCCGCCGCGATCACCGCCAGCGGCCCTCGAAACTCGTGCGAGACCAGCGCCACGAAGTTGCGTTGCTGAGTGAGGGCGTCATTGACGGAGTCGAGCGACTGCCTGAGCTTCACCTCCAGCCCGTGACGCCGATCCATCTCGGCCTTGAGCGAGGCGTTGCTGTCTGCGAGTTCCGCAGTCCTTTCGCGCACCTTGATCGTCAGGTCGCGCTCGGCGGCCCTGGAGATCGCGAGGACGCGGCCCTGCTCCGCCTGCAGACGACGCTCGGCCAGCTGCGTGGCGATTCGGCCGCAAAGCAGGATCACGACGAGGCCGAGCGCCGCGGCCAGCCCTGCCGTGACGAGGTGCTGCGTCCGCATGGGCGCCAGTTCCTGCATCGCAGCCAGCGTGAGCAACTGGTAGGGCGTGTTGGTCAGGGCCTGACGCCGCAGGAGATAGGGGCTGCCTTCGATGAGCCATTGATCGGCCTGCCCAGCCTTGGCCAACGCGCGCACCGCCATGGGCTCGCCGAGCTCTTCCTCTCCGTCCGGCGGCGCGATTGAGCCGGGCGGCAGCAGCGCCGCAACATTGCGCAGCATGAAGGGCTCGGACGAGGTAGTGATCACACGCCCCTGGCGGTTCACGACCAGGGCAACATGTCGACCGGTCAGGTAGTGCGCCACGTCCGGTGCATCGAACTTCACCGTGACCGACCCCAGGGCAACGCCGCTGTCGTCATCGATGCGGCTGGCTACGAAATAGGATGGGGTTCTGTTCAGTCGGGCGATGCCGAACGAGAAGCCCGTGCCGTCGCGCAGGGCGTTCATGAGGTAGGGGCGACCGGAGTAGATCATGCCGACGATGCTGTCCGGCTCGGCCCAGTTGCTGGCCGTCACCGTATCGTCCGACATGTTGTTCATGTAGATGCGGGCATATTTCAGATCACCGGCCAGCGCGTTCATGAAGTCGCCAACCTCCCGGACCATCGGGTCCTGCGTGAATTGCGCGGCACGCTGCTGACGCGTCAAGTCGATCGCGCCGGGCGGATCGGTGCGATAGCGGGCGGCGAGCCGGATCACCTGAGCCTGGCTTGCTACCATGTTGGAAACGCTCACCATTTCGGTGAAAAGCCGGTCCATGACCCGCGCGGTGGTGATGGCCTCGTATTCGGCGCTGGCCGCCAGGCTGTCGAGCTGCGCCGTCATGATGCGCTGCGACAGCCACCAACCCGTGCCGGCCACCAGGGCAAGCCAGGCCACGGCCACGCTCCACATCACCCGGCACACCATCCGATTCTGCCGCTGGCGTTGCAGCAGCAGGCCGTTTCCTCCCTCCCCATCGGGAAGAAGATCGTTCGGCGCAACGCTCCCCAGCTCCATGTTCGTCATCGGAAGGCGCCCGCCGGCTGGGCCGAGCGAGGCCCAGACATTTGTGAAGCCGGGCTTACGAACGGGATGGACAATGCAACCAATAGATGAAATCGAAGGCTGTCGAAGTGCTGCATGAGGGCCTGGGGATGATCGGCGAAGGGGATAGGCAGGGCGATGTCGCGATCGCTCCCCTTGTCTATATCGTGGACGACGACAGTGATTATCGCGAGGAAATGGTGTTCGGACTCTCCAGGCTGGGCCTGAACGTTCGAGGGTTTCACGATGCCGCGGCTCTCTATCGAGCCTACGCAGCCATGCCGTCCGACATCGTCATCCTCGACATCGGTCTCGATGGCGAGGACGGCCTGTCGATCGCTTCCCATCTGCGGAATTCGCAATCGGTCGGGATCATCATGGCCACGGCTCGGGGTTCGATCGACGACAAGGTCAGCGGCCTCAATACGGGCGCGGACGCCTATCTGGTCAAGCCCATCGATGTCCGCGAGCTTGCCGCCACGGTGGTGGCGCTCCAGGACCGTCTCAACAGGAACCGCGCCTCCGCGCCCTCCCCGGTCCCGCAATGGGCCCTGGTGGAAGGGGGATGGGTGCTGACCGACGGGCTGGGCCATCGCCTCCGCCTGACCACCTCGGAGCAGCGCTTCCTCGAGCGCCTGTTCCCCGAACGCGGCCAGACGGTCGAGCGCCGCGCGCTCGTCGAGGCCCTCGGCGCCGACGTTTATGACTTCAATTACGCGCACCTGGATACCATCGCGAGTCGTCTGCGCCGAAGAGCCCAGAAGTCCGACATGCTACTCCCTCTACACGCGATCCGCGGCCAAGGTTTCGCCTTCACCGAATAGAGTGACCCGTTTAGCCCAGATTCCGCAAGGTCGTTTCGCAAGATTCAGACCAGGAAAACTTGCGTCCAAAGTTCTTCCAAGTGTCAGGAAGTGAAAGGATCTGCAAGTTACTGAAATTGAGACTGGTCTCCGAGGCAATTATTTGAAGGGAGGGGAAGAGCTCGCGTTCGGCGCGCTCCATTGAGAAATGCAGGCGGGCGCATCGCGAGATCGGCAACGATCCCGGCACCGCTGCAGGCGGGGATGGCATGGAACGGGGTCTGCTCGAAAGGCTCGCCAAATCAGGGCGCGTGCAACCATCCATATCCGTTGAGCCTGTCCGGGAAGCGGCGCGATCACGCGACTTGCCCGACCACCCCACCGTGGACACCAAGCGTCCAGCCGGCTCCGTTTTCCCGATCGTTCGAACCCTCGTCACTCCGCCTTCCCGGCCCTCGCCGGAACGCTCCCGCGCACCGCACCTCCCGATTCTCGTGAAACAGCCATCGCGACGCCGAGCGATCCGAGCCGGGTCGCTCCTGCCGCATGCGCGCCTCTGCACGGCCCCGCGCGCCTCGTCGCTCGCGACCGGTTCGCCAGCGACTCGTCGAGCTTCTTCCGCCGCCCTGCGCGCCTTGGCGAGCCGCGCGTCCCGCTCCGGACGTCGCCCTGCCCTCTGAACCCGCCAATCGCCCCGCCCCCCGACCCCACTACTCCCATGACCTCGAACAGCCACCAGCACCACCAGGAACGAACCATGCGCAAAGTAAATCTCATGAAATCCGCTGGCGAAGAGAGCCATGCCTGCTCGAAGCAGGAGGCCGGCTGGCGGTCGTTCCTCGTCAGAGGGGGACGTGCAATCAAGTACAAGGGCGTCGTCGGTGGCGTCGCGCCGCAGCTTGCCTCGGCCGGACTGGTCGCGCTGGGTGTCGTCGCGTTTTCGGGTTCCGCCGCCTATGCCGGCTCTTGCAGCACGTCTGACAACATCAATTTTGAATGCTGGGGCGCCGCGGGCGCGCCCGGCGCCGACGCGCCGATCGAGATCAACAATCCCGGCACGACGACGGTGACGACCGCCCCGGGCTTCGGGATCGATTCGAGCGGCACGGCCATCCGTATCGACAGCAGCGGCGTTGGTGATGTGACCTTCACGGATACGAATGCGTCTTCGATCACGGGAGCCAATGCTGGTATTCATCTGAACGCCACCAACACCGGCACGGTTACCGTAGAGTCGAACGGAACCATCACAGGCAACACCGGCGCGGGCATCTATTACCAAGGCACCGGCAATCAGATGGGGCTGACCATTGACGTCAACGACGTAAATGGTGGCGGGTACGGCATAAATATCATCGACTATGACGGTTCTGACGCGGTCAACATAACCGCGAATGATGTTACCGGCTCGGGCGGCGACGGGATCTTCGTCTCTACCGCGGGTGCGAATACCGACCTGACGATCGACGTCAATGACGTCGAAGGGGGATGGCGGGGCATCAACGCCGTCCATAATGGCACCGGCGCCCTTTCCATCACCGCGAACGATGTCACGTCGGGCGCGGGCTACTCGGGTATCGTTGCCGATATGGGGGCGAACACCGACGGCCTGGCGATCAATGTCCATGATATCGATGCCGGGCTCTACGGCGTCCTGGCGAATGGCAATCAGGGCACGGGCGATGTTTCGATCACGGCCAACAACATCGACACGGTCAACGACGGCATCCATTTCGACAATGGTCCGCTGACGCACGACTTCACCATCGACGTCAACAAGATCACATCCGCCAATGCCAACGGCATCTATGGCTTCTCCAGCGGTACCGGCGACACCAACATCACGGTGCACGACTCCATCACGGCCGGCACCAACGGCATCTGGATCGACGTGGATCCGAGCTCCGCGGCTGGCGCGACGACCATCGATGTCGGCGACATCTACGCCGGCAACGAAGGCATCAATCTCGAGGCGAATGCGAACACGACCGACCTCACGATCAAGGTGAACGATGTCACGTCGGGCGCCAGCGGCATTCGGTTCAACACCTGGGGTTCAGGCGATGTCAGCGTCACCGCCAACGATATCGACTCAGGCTTTATCGGCATCTGGCTCGACACGTATTCGACCACGAAAGACCTCACCATCGACGTGAACAGCATCACCGCCAGTGATGACGGCATCAATGCCGTCCACAGCGGCACCGGCTCGGTCAATGTCACGGTGCGCGACTCCATCGTCTCCGGTGACGACGCCATCGAACTCTATCTCGACAATGGCGCCGTCAAGGATGTGAACCTCGACGTCAACAACGCCAAGGGCGCCAATTACGGCATCTATGTCATCGACCATTCCGACGCCGTCGACCCGACCGATCCCAACGCCGTCAACAACGACCTCACCATCACCACCCGTGGCAATATCGAGGCCGGCAGCGGCTGGGCTATCTACACGGAGACGGATGCCGGCGTGATGACCCGGATCAATGTCAAGGACGGTTCGACCGTCAGCGCGACCAGCAACCTGGCTATCGCGAACGACGATGGCGACAGCCATGTCATCATCGAGAACGCCACGGAGGTCGTCGACGACCCGGACACGGTCGAGATCGAGAGGAACAGCGTCAGCGGCATTGTGCGCCTCGGCGCCGGCGCGGACCGGCTGGATCTCCATGGCGGCTTCTCCGGCATCACCGAGGTGAATGGCGGCTATGGCGGCGCGAACAACGACGACATTCTGAACCTGTTCGATGCGAACAGCACCTACAACGCCAGCAAGATCATCGGCTGGGATATCTTCAACGTCAGCAACAGCTACCTGACGATTGACGGCCCGCTGGGCGGCAATCTGGACGTCGGCACGGCGGGCGTCGCCGGCACCGGCATCTTCCTGACCAACGGGTCGACGCTGGAGAGCAAGCAGCCCGGCCTGAACATCCTGGGCAACCTCACGCTCGATGCCGGCACCACCTTCCTGAGCGACGTCAATGACGACGCCGGCAATACCGGTCGGGGCGACACCTACATCACCGGCTTCCTCACCAACGCCGGCACGGTCTCGATCGCGGACGGTGCCGCCGATGATGACCTCGAAGTCCGTGGCCTCTACACCGGCAATAACGGCAGGCTGGTGCTCGACACGGTGCTCGGTGACGACAGCTCCGCGACCGACACGATGACCTTCCGGGGCGGCACGGCCGAGGGCAACACGTCGGTCGTCGTCAACAATGTCGGCGGCACGGGCGCCCAGACCGGCGAAGGCATCAAGATCATCGACGTCAGCGGTGCCTCCGACGGCGACTTCTCGCTCGTCGGCGACTACCAGATCGCCGGCCAGCAGGCCGTGCTGGGCGGCGCCTACGGCTACACGCTCTGGAAGAACGGCATTTCGACCCCGGATGACGGCGACTGGTACCTGCGGTCGCAGCTCGCCCCGACCGGCTCGAACCCGGGCGGCCTTCTCTACCAGCCCGGTGCGCCGGTATTCGAGGCCTATGCCGGTGTCCTGCTCGGTCTCAACAGCCTGCCGACCCTGCAGCAGCGCGTCGGCAACCGCTCGTGGAGCGGCGGACCGGTGGACACGGACTCCAAGCTGGCCGAAGAGCCCCTGTCGGGGATCGAGGGTCGCGGCATCTGGGGCCGCATCGAGGCGGCGCACACCTCGATCGATCCCGCCGCATCGACCACGGGTTCCGACTACGACTTCGACACGCTGAAGTTCCAGGCCGGTGTGGACTTCCCGGTGCTTGAGAACGAATCCGGCAAGCTGATCGGCGCCGTGACCGGCCACTATGGTCACGCATCGGCCGACATCTCGTCGTGGTTCGGCAACGGCTCTATCAGCACGGATGGCGCCGGCTTCGGCGGCACGCTGACCTGGTATGGCAACAACGGCTTCTATGTCGACGGCCAGGCGCAGGTGAGCTGGTACGACAGCGATCTCGATTCGGACGTGCTGGGGACCCTGGCCTCCGGCAATGACGGCACCGGCTATGCCCTGTCGCTGGAAACCGGCAAGCGGATCGGCCTCGACAACGACCTGTCGGTGACCCCGCAGGCGCAGCTGGTCTACTCCTCCGTCGACTTCGACTCGTTCACGCAGACCTATAGCGGCGAGGACGTCGCGGCGGTCTCGCTGCAGAACAATGACAGCCTGCGTGGCCGTCTCGGCCTGTCGCTCGACCAGAACAAGTCCTGGCGTGGCGACGACGGCCTGGTGTCGCGCAGCCATGTCTACGGGATCGCGAACCTCTACTACGAGTTCCTCGACGGGACCTCGGTCGACGTGTCGGGCGCGACGCTCGCCAGCCGCGACGATCGCTTCTGGGGCGGCGTGGGCCTCGGCGGATCCTATGACTGGAACGACGACAAGTACTCCGTCTACGGCGAGGGCCTGATCAACACCAGCCTCGAGAACGTCGCCGACAGCTATGAGATCAGGGGGACCGCCGGCTTCCGTGTGAAGTGGTAGCCGTCGGTCGGGTCTGAACCGATCGCAGCGGGACGCAGGCCGGCAAGGCCTGCGTCTCGCCCTTGACGAGGCAGTGTGGCGGCATCGGGTGTCGAGCTGCCACGCCGCCGAACGATCTCCGGATGCTGGCGCAGGATCGCGCCGGAATGCGAGGCAACGGCCTTCGTCGGAATCGCTCTTCGCCATCGAGCCGGGCACACCTGCCGTATCGGCCGATTTCACGTCAGCCCGATTGGCCTGTGCCCGCTCCCGACCAAGAGGCGTTTCTTCGCAAAGCCAAATCGCTATGACTGAAAAAAAGGAAGCGGCCCAGTTACCATTCGTCGAACGGCGGCACTGGCCTCGTATCGAACAGGCTCCGCTCGTTGAAGTCAGGACGCAACAGCAAGGCGTTGTTCCATTGCGGTTTGCGACCAGTAGCCTTCCAAAGCCGGATCAGTTTTCCGCCTGGCAGGCTCACATGTCCATCATGGTCGACACGCGACTGCCGGACGATGTTGCTCCCGATGACGGCTTCGATGTCAGCCAGACGGTGTGGAACCTGGGCGGCATATTGCTCGTGCAGCAGGCCGCTCCCGCCTATCGTTTCGAGCGGACACAGGAGAAGGTGCAGTTCAGCCCGGTCGATCATTGGACCATCACTTTCCTGCGCAAGGGCAACACATGGACGGGTGTCGACGGGCGCGTCGCCATGAATACGCCGGGTACGCTGGAAATTCGGTCGCTGGGCACACCGTTCCGCGGCCGCGCCCTGGCTACCGAAGCGGTTTCGGTGATCGTCCCCGTCGATGAATTCGCGGATTATGGTGGCCTACCCTCGACCTCGAACAACGCGATCATCGGCGGCTTGCGAGCCGAACTCCTGATCAACTACCTGGCGAGCCTCGAGGTCAATCTCGACCACATCGCCAGCGAGGATCTGCCGTCCGTCAAGGACCGGTTGCGCGAGATGGTGTTCGAAACCGTTGCGCCCCTGGTGGCGCATGGCCGGGATGATGACCGCACGCGGCAAATCGGCCTGATGGCGCGAGCACGCCGCATCATTCAGAACAACCTGACTTCCGCCGAGCTGACGCCGGATACGCTCAGTCGCGAGCTCGGCATTTCTCGTACCCGGCTCTACGAGCTTTTCGCCAATTCGGGTGGCGTTGCCAACTATATCCGCAGGCGGCGTCTGTCGACGATTCATGCGATCCTGTTCGACCCAACGAACTCGCAGAGGATCGCGGAAGTGGCATACGCCTTCGGCTTCGATTCCACAGCCAACTTCAGCCGGGCCTTCACCCAGCAGTTCGGATACAGCCCAAGCAATGTGCGCAAGCAGATGCGGACTGGCCGCGCTGATGCCGAGTCAGCAGTAAAAATCGAAAATACCTTCGAAAAACTGCTGGTCATGCTCGGCAATTCATAAACCCGACGAAGCCCTTCATGCGTATCTAAGATCGGCTCCGATGAATCCCGCCTGGCCTCGGGCGGAGGAGGATCACAATCCCTTCGCCAACGATGTCCCATTGACCCGCAAGGTCCGATCCGGCAGCGTCACACCAACCACTTCGTGAGAAGAAAAGGTTTGTCGCGATGCGATCGCCCGTCTACCTCAATGCCATGCGGGCGTTCGAGGCAAGCGCCCGGCATGGAAGCTTTTCCGGCGCGGCTGCCGAATTGAACGTCACGTCCGCTGCGGTCGGACAGCTCGTACGTGGCCTCGAGGACTGGCTCGGTACGCCGCTGTTCCATCGAAGCGCCTCGGGAAAGGCGCGCCTTGTCGCGACCGAAGCCGCCGAGAGAGCACTTCCGGACATCCGCGCGGGTCTCGATCGCCTCAGCCTGGGACTTGAGCGACTGAAGGAGGCCTCTTCACGTGGCGTCCTCACCGTGACGGTCAGCCCGGCCTTTGCCGCCAAATGGCTACTGCCGCGCATCGATCGCTTCCAGGCGGAATATCCGGATATCGACGTCCGGCTCGATACCAGCCTCAAGCTCATCGACTATGTCGCGCATGGAATCGATGTCGGCGTGCGATATGGATCGGGGAACTGGCCGGATCTCGCCGCTGACAAGCTGATGGAGGAAGCGGTCTTCCCGGTCTGCTCTCCAGGGCTGCATGAGCGACTGAACCGCCTCACCCCGGCCGACCTCCCCAGCCAGACCCTCATTCACGATCAATCCGTCGAGCCTGGCGCGGGCTTCATGACATGGGAGTCCTGGCTCGAGAGAGCCGGCGTGCGCGACGCCAAGCCCCAGCGCGGCATGAGTATCAACAACTCGGCCGCCGTGCTGCAGGCTGCCGTTGAAGGACGCGGCATAGCGCTCGCGCGCGGCGTCATGGCCCAGGACGACCTGTCGGCCGGACGGCTGGTACGCCTTTTCCCGGATATCAACGTGGCATCCCCCCTCGCCTACTACGTCGTCTATCGGCCGGAATGCGCATCGCTTCCCCGATCGGAGGGTTTTCGCCGGTGGCTGTTCGAGGAAGCGAAGCGGGGCTGAGCCCTTTCCCCGGCGCTGCGATATGGCGCAAGCCAGCCGCAGCGAACCATGCGGCATCAACGGGAAAGTTTTTCTTCGCGGGCGGTCAAGAACTTCCCTTTTGCCCATCGGGCGGCCGTCTCCCATCTTGGGCAGGTCTCGTGCAGGGACCGCTTGCGTGTCCCTGCAGTCACCTGGATCCGGAGCTTTCGCCTTGAAACAGCAGGTCATCATCGTCGGCGGCGGGCTCGCCGGCCTGACCGCCGCCTGTCGTCTGCATCAGTCCGGCATCCGCTTTCTGCTGCTGGAAGCCAGAGACCGACTGGGCGGCCGCATCCTTTCGGTCGATGCCGGCGGCCAGCCATCCGATGATGGCTTCGATCTCGGACCGTCCTGGTTCTGGCCCGGGATGCAGCCGGCCATGGGCGATCTCGTCGACAGCCTTGGCCTGGCATCCTTTGCCCAGAACAGCCAAGGCGATGTCGTGTTCCAGCGGATGTCGCGCGAAGCCCCCCAGCGCTATCGGGGCATGCGACAGGAACCGCAGTCGATGCGGCTCGCCGGCGGAACCGCCGCGATCATCGCGGCCCTAAGCAAGCGCCTGCCCGTTGACAGCATCCGCCTCGGCACGCGCGTGACACGCATGTCGATCGCCGGCCCGGCAGTCGAGCTTGGGGTAGTCGATGCCAACGGGACCGAGGAGAATGTGGCAGCAGCCCATGTCATCCTGGCGCTGCCACCGCGACTGCTCGAAGCCAGCGTTCAGTTCTCGCCCGCGCTCGACCCGGCGAACGCCCGGCGCTGGCGCGAGACGGCAACCTGGATGGCGCCGCACGCCAAGTTTTTCGCGATCTACGACCGTCCTTTCTGGCGCGAGATCGGCCTGTCCGGCACGGCCCAGAGCATGGTTGGCCCGCTTGTCGAGATCCACGACGCGACAACCGCGTCCGGCAAGGCGGCCCTGTTTGGCTTCGTCGGCGTGCCGGCCGAGCAGCGCGCGGCCCTTGGGAAGGACCGCATCGTCGCCGCCTCTCGCCAGCAACTCGCGCTGCTGTTCGGGCCGGAGGCGGCGACACCGGTCGCCACCTTGTTCAAGGACTGGGCGGCGGATCCCTACACCGCGACGCCTGACGACCAGTCGGCCGGCGGCCATCCGAATCCGAGCACGCAGCCATGGGTCACGGGCGAGTGGCAGGATCGCATCGCGCTTGCCGGCAGCGAAACGAGCCATACCGAACCCGGCTATCTCGCCGGTGCCGTCGAAGCGGCCGAGCGCGCGTCACGCGACATCATCGACAGATACGCCTATCCGGCCCACGGCATCGCGGCACCGCGTTCCGAAACGCCCTGAAGGAGGCGCCAGCATGAAATCCACCTACAGAGCCATGCAGATCACCAAGCCCGGAATGCTGGAGCTCGTCGAACGCGCGACGCCAAGGCCGGGCAAGGGCGAAGTGCTGATCGAAGTCGAGGCCTGCGGCATCTGCGGCGCGGATAGCGGCGATATCGAGCGCGCCGATCCGTCCCTCGACCCGCCGCGCGTTCCGGGCCATGAGGTCGTCGGGCACATCGTCGCCATCGGCGAAGGCGCCCCTTCGACCTGGAAGCTGGGGCAGCGGGTCGGCGTCGGTCGCCTCGGTGGCCACTGCAATGAATGCACGCAATGCCGCCAGGGCCAGTTCCAGCTCTGCGAGAACCAGAACTTCGTGGGCGCCTCCTGCGATGGCGGCTACGCGGAAATGATGTTGGCGCGCGGCACCGGCCTCGTGGCGATCCCCGAGGAACTCGATTCCGAAGAGGCCGCCCCGATCCTCTGTGCCGGCATCGCGACCTTCAACGCACTGAAGAAATCGGGCGCGGAGGCAGGTGATCTCGTGGCGATCCTCGGGATCGGCGGCCTCGGGCACATGGCGCTGCAATATGCCCGCAGGATGGGCTTCAGGGTGGCGGCGGTCGGGCGTGGAGCCGACAAGGCCGAGGATGCGCTGCAACTGGGCGCCCACGTCTATATCGACTCGCGCGCCGAAGACGCCGCCGCGACGCTCCAATCCATGGGCGGGGCTAGCGCCATCATCACGACCATCGGCAATGCCGAGGCGGTTTCCGCGCTGACGGCTGGTCTTGCCCCGCGCGGTCGCCTGGTCCTGCTCGGCGCCGGCAAGGACCCTCTTCCCCTTTCCGCGGGCTCCCTCGTCGTCGGCGAGCGCAGTGTCCTCGGCTCGATCACCGGCACGCCCTTCGAGAACGAGAAGACCCTGAACTTCAGCGTGCTTGCCGACGTGCGGCCGAAAATCGAGACGATGCCGCTCGAGAAGGCATTCGACGCCTACCGGAGGATGAAATCCGGGGATGTGCGATACCGGATGGTCCTGACCATGAAGGAGAAGGCCAATGCGCATTAACGACGACCTCTCCAGGCCCGTCATCGTTGACGCCACGAAGCTCGACTGGGTGGCGAGCCCGGCGGCGGGCGTCGACCGGCGCATGCTGTATCGGGTCGGCGGCGAAATTGCCCGCGCCACCAGCATCGTGCGCTACGCGCCGGGGAGCGCCTTTCCGCGCCACACCCATTCGGGTGGCGAGGAAATCCTCGTGCTCGAGGGCACGTTCCAGGACGAGCATGGCGACTATCCCGCCGGATGCTATTTCCGTAACCCGCCCGGCACCTCCCATGTTCCCGCTTCCAGGGACGGCTGCACCATCTTCGTCCGGCTCTGGCAGTATCGCGAGGGCGACCAGACCCAGATCGTGCGCCAGCCCGGCGAGGGCCAGCCCGTCGCGCCCCGCGACGGCGCCAGCGCCGCGACGGTACTTTTCGACGACGGGTTCGAAGTGGTTCGGCTTGAGGACTGGACGCCAGGCGCGACCATGACGGTCCCCAACCCGCGTGGACTGGAATTTCTTGTCCTCTCGGGCGCGTTGACGATCGCCGGTGAGACACTGTCAGCGCAAGGCTGGGGGCGACTGCCGGCCGGTGAGGCTCTGGTGGCGTCTGTTGGCCCCAGCGGCGCGCGGATCTGGCTCAAGGATGCGCCGCTTGAGCATGCCGACGTGCTGAAGATGCCCTGATGGATGCAGAAGCGTCGATGAGTCCGTCACGCTTCTCACGTGCGTCATCGCGCCGACAGGCATGCTCGCCCTTGCCGCCCACGGGCCGAGCCGGCGCCGTTTCCGCGATCCCGCCCCGTCGACGGCACGCGGCCGCTGGGCCCGTTTCCCTATATCGATCGGCATATTGACCGAAAACGGGGGAGATCGTTGTCTTTCGACATGGCAAACGCACGGCAATCCATGATCGAGCCCGTGGTAGAGCACCTCCCGGAGGGGCCGACGAACCGCAGCTTCGGCTATACGGTCGGCGGCATCCTGATCGGGCTGATGCTGCTGCGGTGGCTGATCTCGGGCAAGTTCACGACCTTCTCGATCACACTGACGGCCATCGGGGCCGTGCTGGTGCTGCTGGCGCTGGTCGCGCCGGCGACGCTGACCATCCCGAACCGGCTCTGGATGAAGCTGGGCCTCCTGCTCTTCGCCATCGTCAACCCGGTCGTGATGTTCCTCATCTACGCCACGACCTTCGTGCCGATCGGCCTGTTCATGCGCTGGCGCGGCCATGATCCGCTCGCCGCCGCCTTCGACCGCGAGGCATCGACCTACTGGATCGATCGCGCCAAGGACGCCGATCCCTCCAGCATGCGCAATCAGTTCTGACGTCGACCGGGCGGGCAAACGCCCCGGACATGGGAGGCCGGAAATGGAAATGGTGCGCGAGCTCTGGTCCTATATGGGCGCCCGCAAGAAGTTCTGGCTGCTGCCGATCTTCGTCATGGTCGGCATCTTCGGAACGCTCGTCGTCCTGACCCAGGGCACGGCGGTCGCACCGTTCATCTACACGCTGTTCTGAGCGTGGCCGATCATGCGCATCCTCGGCATCTCCGCCTTCTACCATGACAGCGCGGCGGCGCTGGTCGAGGATGGGCGCATCGTCGCCGCGGCACAGGAGGAGCGCTTCACCCGCAAGAAGCACGACCCGGCCTTCCCCGCCCAGGCGATCGCCTACTGCCTCGCAGAGGCGGGCTGCCAGATGGCGGATATCGACCACGTCGTCTTCTACGACAAGCCGTTCGTGAAGTTCGAACGGCTGCTGGAGACCTATCTGGCGACGAGCCCGCGCGGCTTCCGCTCGTTCCGCACGGCGATGCCGGTCTGGATCAAGGAGAAGCTGTTCCAGAAGGACATGCTGCGCAAGCAGCTCGGCAAGGCGGGCGGCACCAAGTCGTGGTCCGGCTCGCTGCTCTTCACCGAGCATCACCTGGCCCATGCGGCCAGCGCGTTCTACCCCTCGCCGTTTCCGAGCGCCGCCGTCCTCACCATGGACGGGGTCGGCGAGTGGTGCACGACGTCGCTCGGTCACGGACGGGGCAACCAGCTCGACATGCTGAAGGAGATCCGCTTTCCCCACTCGCTGGGTCTCCTCTATTCGGCCTTCACCTACTACACCGGCTTCAAGGTCAATTCCGGCGAATACAAGCTGATGGGCCTCGCGCCCTATGGCAGGCCGCTCTACGTCCAGACCATCCTGGACCATCTGATCGACCTCAAGGACGACGGCTCCTTCCGCCTCGACCAGCGCTATTTCGACTATTGCACCGGCCTCACCATGACGTCGGAGGCGTTCGACCAACTGTTCGGCGGCCCGCCGCGCAAGCCGGAGTCGCCGCTGACGCAGCGCGAGATGGACCTCGCCGCCTCGATCCAGGCGGTGACGGAGGAAATCGTCCTGCGGCTTGCGCGCTTCGCCAGCAAGGAGACGGGCGAGAGCCGCCTCTGCCTCGCCGGCGGCGTGGCGCTCAACTGCGTCGCCAACGGCAAGCTGCTCAAGCAGGGCCTGTTCCAGGACATCTGGATCCAGCCCGCTGCTGGCGACGCAGGCGGTGCGCTTGGCGCGGCGCTCGCGGTCTGGCACGCCTTTCTCGGCCAGGATCGGCATGTGAACGGTGGCGACGCCATGGCCGGCGCCTATCTCGGCCCCGCCTTCCGCCAGGACGAGATCGAGCAGCGCCTCGCCGCGTCGGGCGCCGTCTTCGACGTGGTCGACGACCAGGCGCTGATCACCGGCACGGTGGATTCGCTCGCCGAGGAAAAGGCGGTCGGATGGATGCAGGGCCGGATGGAATTCGGGCCGCGCGCCCTGGGCGGCCGCTCGATCCTCGGCGACCCTCGCTCGCCGACCATGCAGAAGACGCTGAACCTCAAGGTCAAATACCGCGAGAGCTTCCGCCCCTTCGCGCCCTCTGTGCGGCGCGAGGACGTGGCCGACTGGTTCGATATCGATACCGACAGCCCCTACATGCTGCTGGTCGGCGACGTGCTGGATGGGCGGCGTCTCAGGCCGAACCGCGAGGACGAAAACCTCTTCGGCATCGACCGGCTCAACGTGCCGCGCTCCGAGATCCCGGCCGTCACCCATGTCGACTATTCGGCCCGCGTGCAGACCGTCCATCGCGATACCAACCCGCGCTACTGGGACCTGCTCAGCGCGTTCAAGGAACGGACCGGCTGCCCGGTCCTGGTCAACACCAGCTTCAACGTGCGCGGCGAGCCGATCGTCTGCACGCCCGAGGATGCCTATCGCTGCTTCATGGGCACGGAGATCGAGCGCCTCGTCGTCGGCAATTGCGTGCTGCGGAAGGAGGACCAACCGGCCGCCCTCCGCCGCGACTACAAGGAGAATTTCGAGCTCGATTGAGAGGGCGCGAGGGAAAAAAGCCGGCGACGTCACGGACGCCGCCGGCTTTTTCTTTATTTCGGCTCCGTGGCCACGACTGCTGGAAAAGCCAGATCCCAAATCAGTGCGTGACCATCGACGGGTCGGAGACGGCGCGATCCTCATGACCTGCGCTCGACGGGGCCGACGGGTGATAGAGATCCGGAAAGCTCGTCGCCAGCTGGTCGGCGATCGCCGACGCGAAGCGCGCATTGGCGATGCGGTTGGGATGCGCGTCGGTCGGCGAGACCCAAAGACTGGCCGGCTCGAGATCGGCGATCGACGGCCGAAGGTCGAGGAACGGCACGCCATTGGCCTCGGCTGCCGCCGCGACGCCTGCCGTCACCTCCGGGAACGGGTAGTCGCGAAGCTGATGCAGTTCCGGATAGTTGACGATCAGGAGCCTGATGCCGTTCTCCCGGCAATACGCCGCCAGGCGGCCGATCGCATCTTGCGCCACGACCCAGCCGGGGGCGCCGTCGCGATAGAGGTCGCGATAATAGGTCTTCCAGTCGGCCTTGCCGAAATACTGCCGCGACAGCTTGTCGATCGCGGAGGCGAAGAAGACATAGGCATAGGAGTATTCGCGCCAGAGCGCGGTCCGCCGTTTCGGCGAAGGCTCGGCGTCGTTGATGAAGTAGTTGAGCACGACCACGTCCGGCTTCAGCGTATGGCCGCGGTCGAGGAAGTAGGCGATCTCCATCGCCGTGTTGTAGTTGCCGACGCCGGTGTTGATCACCTCGTCATGCGGCGCGGCCTGGCCCTCGTTCAGCTTCACTTCGAGCAGCTTGGCGGGCGTGTCCTCGGCCCGAACGCCCCAGCCGAAGGTGAGCGAGTCGCCGAGCATCACCGTGCGCACGTCGCCCGGCGGCTTTTCGGCCGGGAAGTCGCGGTCGCGCAATCCGACGGCGTTGATCACCACGGGAACGCCCATATAGACGCCGCTCGTGCCCGGCCGATGCTCGTGTCCGATCTCCGGATTGGCGCTGACACGCTTGATATCGCGCGCGTATTTCCACATCTCGACATCGAAATCCATGCCATCGTCCAACACCCAGCGTGCGGCGCCCTCGAGGAGCAACGCCCCGACGACCACGCTCGCGGCGATCGAAAGCAGCGCGCTCCTGGCAGAATGCGTCGGCTTCGCGGCCTTCGGCGTCTCGGGTTCGCTGGGCGGGCGGGAAGCCTCCCCGGTCACGTGCGCTTTCTCGGACATCGGACCGACTTTCCTGTGCAGGATCAATGGGTGGCGGGAGAGCTCGCCAGGGCGAGATAGGCATCCGCCTGGGAGCAGTCGGGAATGACGGGAGCTGGCGGCTGGAAGATCCGCTCAGGAGCGGCTTTCCGGGGGCCGTGGGGCCAGTCGGTGACCATCCAGCGCTCGAGCGCCTGGGCAACGAGGAAATGCCCGTAGGCGGTCATATGCTTGTCGAGGACACCGTAGGTCTTGTCGGGATCCTCCGTCGCGAGGACGGAGGTCATGTCCAGAAGATAGACATTGGGCGTGGCGAGGGCGAACGCCTCCAGCATCTCCCGCTGGCGCATCGGCTCCATGCCATCATGCCGGCCCGCCATCTCCGCCCAGGAAGGCAGAACGAGGAGCAGCAGATCGGCCCGGTTGGCCCGTGCCTCCTCGGCCAGCTTGGCCAGCAGGCGGCGGGTGATCTCGATCGATCCGTCGATGTTGCGCCGGGCATCCCAGTTTTCAGCATAGGAGCGGACGGTGACGTTGTAGAGCCAGGGATAGACCTTGCTGTGCTGCCAGAAGAACTGGTGGATCCTCACGAGAGGACCTAGCGCCTCCTTCGGCTTGCCGGTCGCCGGGCGGACGGTGATCTTGACGGAGTCGCCATCGAGGACCGCCCGTTCGACATTGTCGTCGAGATCGTTCGCGAGGGAATATTGCTGGATGACCAGGTTATGAGGCGCGGACGGCGCCTTCTCCTCGTAGATGCGGATCGCGTTGGCCTGCCCGTAGCCCCCGGCGCCGTAGTTCCGGAACGACCACTCCGGATGCCATTTGTCCATCAGGTTGGCGAAGGTCTCGTCCTCGTTGACGAGGCTGCCGCGCGTCGAGGAATCCCCCAGCACGATGACCGGGCGACCATTCGTCTCGTAATTGTCGCGAAATCCCTCCTCGTTGACGTGGATGTAGTACCAGGGGTCCGCCGGGCTGTAGCGCTCGAAATAGCTGCTTCCGGGAACCTCGGTGTAGCCGAAGGCGACATGCGGCCGATGCCGGATCCGGTTCTCGGTGCAGTACCGATATTCCCCATCGCTGGTCTGGATCTGGAACTGCGGAAATGTCCGCAGGAACAGTTCGGCGCCCACGAGCGTCAGTAGCATCGAAGACAGGATCAGCAGGACGTTCCCCACAAGGCCACTCGAACCGGAGGGCGCGGCTTCTGCGGCTTTGTCGTTCTCGGGAGCGTGGGCGATGCGGTCGCCATCCCGGGGTTCGGATCCCGTCGTGCTCATATGCGTCCTACCTCGCGATGCCAGTTGGCCTCAGGGACGAAGAGTGGGCGAAACGACGGCCACGGCTGCTCCTCGCTGGCCGCCCTTCCGGCGGGGCGGAGCTGGCCCTCCTGGCCAAGCCGGGTGAGCAGGGCGTGCGCCGGCCAGATCCGTCCGGCCTCGACGCCGAGGCCAAGCACGGCATCGCGGAACCGGTGAGTGGCGACGAACACCGCGCTCGCGCAAAGAACGGCCTCGCGGACGCGCGCGTCGTCGTCGATGGGAAGGTAGGCCACGCCGGGGATCGTCAGCGGCATGCGCGCCACGACGGGATCGAGCACGCGATCGGCGGCGATCGCCTCGACGCCGTTCAGGACCAGCGCGATCAGTCCGGCCTGGCTGGCCCGATAGGCACAGCGGAGCAGCTGGACTGGCGCTCTACCTTCCAGATTCGATGAAATCTCGATCGTTGCCCAGTTCTGCATCTTTTCGCTCCGGGGCGGAGAGAAATAATCTCGGCTGGAAAACAGGGCTCATTCAGGCGACATGTTTTCATGCGGCCGACTTCATTGGGTTACTGCGGGTGATCTTATCGCCGCGCCCCCGGCCCGCCTATATATCGGAGGTTCTATGGCTCGCGGCGGCGGCGTTGTGGATCGCCAACGCCGGGAGTAGGCTGAGCCGAACGGCCGCCGCGTCGATGACCTTCGGGCCTGATGGGTCCCGCAGTCACGAGCAAGCTTGCCCGGCCGGGCACGCCGAGCGGGATGCCGTGGCTCCGGGAGCACGGAGGGCGGCTGTGTCAATGCTGGCGCGCTATCCGAGAAGCCGGACCCGGCACGCCGAAAGCGTGGCGCTGGGAGTTCTCAATCCGTCTGTCTGGCGCCCCTGGACGTGGCCGTACCTCGGTCGCGTATCACCGCACCGCTGGAGCCAGCGCCGCGGCCCCCGGGGGCGGCCAACCAGGAT
>JAEWAD010000394.1 GCA_023391905.1 Pseudomonadota bacterium
GTCACGGCCGGGTCGTTGGCCTTGTCGTCGGGCAGCGATTCGAGCAGCTCCTTCGCCGCGTCGACATTGCCGGTCGCGACGTCGCAGCGGATCAGGCCGACGAGGGCGCGGAACATGTCCGGCTCGGCGGCGAGGATGGCGGCGTAGAGCTCGGCCGCCTCGGCGAACTGGCCCTGCTCGACCAGCGCGTCCGCCTCGCCGAGCGCGGCCTCGAGCTCGGGACCGCCGGCCGGGCCGGCGACGCGCTCGATGAACTCCTTGATCTGGCCCTCGGGCAGCGCGCCCATGAAGCCGTCGACCGGGCGGCCGTCGACGAAGGCGATGACGGCGGGGATCGACTGGATGCCGAGCTGGCCGGCGATCTGCGGATGGTCGTCGATGTTCATCTTGACCAGCTTGACCGTGCCGCGCGCGTTCTGGACGACCTTCTCGATCACCGGCGTCAGCAGCTTGCACGGACCGCACCAGGGCGCCCAGAAATCGACAAGCACGGGCTGGCGGCGCGATTCCTCCAGCACGTCCTTGGCGAAGGCGTTGGTCGTCGTGTCCTTGATCAGCGCGTCGGCGCCGTTGGCCGACGGCGCGGCGGCGTCGCCAAGGCTGAAGCTCTGCTGGTTCATGTGGATTGCCTCAATCGTCTCGGGGCCGGCGCGTGCCGACTTGTCGGGGAGAAGATGGCGCTTCGAAGCCGGTTTTACAAATCCGGACTGGCGGGGACGGGCGAAAAGTCGAGGAGCATCGGCTCGTGCCCAGTGGCGTGGAGGAAGGCGAGGAGGTCGGCGGCGGCGATCGTCGTCGTCGCGGTGTTGACGAGCGGGTGGAAATTGACCGGTTCGTTGCCGGCGAGGCGGGCGTCGAGCACGACGCGGATGCGGCCCTCGGGATCGTTGATCAGGCCGAAGGGCGTCACCGAACCCGGCGTCACGCCGATGAGCTCCAGCATCAGCTCGGCCGGGCCGAAGGAAAGCCGGCCCGAGGCGCCGATACGCTCGTGCAGCCTCTTCAGGTCGATCGCCGCGTCCTCCTCGGCGACGACGAGGAAGAGCGCGCCCTTCTTGTCCTTCAGGAAGAGGTTCTTGCTGTGCAGGCCGGCGATCGTGCCGCGCAGGCCCTGCGACTGCTCGACCGTGAAGAGTGGGGGATGTTCGACCGTCACCGTCTCGATGCCGAGATCGGCGAACTGGCGGAAGAGATCGTCCTGCGTGGCCGGCACCTTGCCCTCGATGTAACTGTTGCGCGCCGCAGATGAAGCATGCCGGGCGCGCTGCCGCAACCGCGGCGGCCGGCAAAGAAAAGCCCGGCGCGGGGCCGGGCTTCTCGGTTCTCGTTCGGACGGATCAGAACTTGAAGTTCAGGCCGGCCGTGACCGACGAGCCGGTGGCGCCGCCGCTGACCGCCGGCACGAAGTTGCCGATGTCGTCCTCGCCGAGGTCGACATAGTTATATTCGAGCTTGGCGGTGATGTTGTTGGTGAAGGCGTATTCGACGCCGGCGCCGGCCGTCCAGCCGACGTTCCACTGGCTCTCGTCGGCGAACTTGACGTCGCCATAGGCGACACCGCCCTTGGCGTAGAGCAGGAACTTGTCCCAGGCGTAACCGCCGCGCACGGTGGTCTTGCCGAGCCATTCGAGATCGGCGACGTCGGACAGCGACGAATAGGCGATGTCGGTCTCGACGCCGATCACCCAATGGTCGATCTGGTAGTTGTAGCCGGCCTGGGCGCCGATCAGGCCGCCGGTACCGCTCAGGCCGTCCAGGTCGCCGGTGAAATCGCCGAACAGCGCGCCGCCATGCACACCGACATAGAAGCCGGTCCAGTTGAAGGCGGCTTCGGTGACAATCGGCTCGACCGGAGCCGGGGCCGGCTCATAGGTCAGGTCGGCCGCCGAGGCGGCGCCGGAAAGGGCGAGGAGCGCCGCGCCGGCGAGGAGATACTTCTTCATAGGGTAACCTCAAACGATGCGGATCCGGGCAAGACACGCCCGGCTCCGGTTTCTCAGCCACCCCTGACTTGAGCCTCGCCGGGCGGGTTAGCATGGCCGCTTCCGGCTTGGCGACTCCGGATCGAAACGGGGCGTCCGAATGTCCGGAAACGCGCGCCGAGTGCGGTAAAAAGGTCTCGCATCGTGGCGCCGAGGTGGCGGCTTTCGGGCTCAAATCGGATCGAAAAAACCCTCTTGCAATCGATTCCGGCTTCGGTCATAAGGTGCCCACGCCGGCGACGCCGGACGGATGCGGGTGTAGCTCAGGGGTAGAGCATAACCTTGCCAAGGTTAGGGGCGAGCGTTCGAATCGCTTCACCCGCTCCAATACTTCCGGTCACCCACCGGATGTTCAAAAAGGGCCACGGTCTTCCGTGGCCCTTTTGCTTTTCCGGCCCCTTTGCTTGCATTTCCACGAACAGCATTCGCCCGAGCGGTGTTTTTCGGCTGCGAACATTCAGTCGCGCCGGGCGGGCAGGGCGGGTTTCCTGCCCCGGGTTCGGTTTTTCACAGGCCCGTCGCGCCGCTGTGGGGTGGCCGCGTCGCGTGCTTGCAATGGGCCAAGGCTTGCGTCATAAGGTGCGCATGCCGGCGCGCCGGACAGGATGCGGGTGTAGCTCAGGGGTAGAGCATAACCTTGCCAAGGTTAGGGTCGAGCGTTCGAATCGCTTCACCCGCTCCAATCTTCCGGTCACCCACCGGATATCAAAAAGGCCACGGTTTCCGTGGCCTTTTTGCTTTTCGGACCCTTTTCGCAGGGATCCGGAGGCGCCCGCCTCAATGCGTCAGGATGCGGTGCAGGACGTTCTTCATGTGGCGCTGCAGCGCCTCGACCGCGGCGGTGGCGTCGCGGCGCGACAGCGCGTCGACCACCTCGATATGCTCCTGCATCGACTTGATCGTGTTGGTCGGGCCGACCGCGTCCGGGTTCAAAAGGCGCAGCAGGTACATCTTCTGCGAATTGCGCGCATAGTTGATGCTGATCTGGTCGTTGGCGAAGGCTTCGATGAAGCTGCCGTGGAAATCCGATTCGAGCGCCGTCACCGGACCGGCATAGATCAGCGGATCCGGGTTCAGCTTGACGAACTCGATGATCTCCCGGTGCTCGGACAGCATCCGGTTGGTCCACTCGGCCGTCACCGTGTCGGCGAAGCGACGCAGTCCCTCGCATTCGAGGATCTCGCGATACTGGAACGTATTGCCGACAAATCGGACGTCTGGATAGAAGATCGTCAGGCCGACGCGCTTCTTGACCTGGATCAGCCCCTCGGCCTCGAGCAGCACCGTCAGCTCGCGCACGCGCGACAGCGTCAGCCCCAGCACCAGGCAGAGCTCGTCCTGCGTGATGGTCTGTCCGAGCTTCAGCCGCCCGTCGATCAGGGCCGCGAAAAAGGCCTGGGAACCGGGATTTTCCATACCCCCATTCATGAATGAAGCGCTCCTCGTGAAGGCCCACCACTAGCCGCTCGCTGCGGTGGTGTCACGTGGCATTTGGGCGCTCACCGGATTGACAGAGCAATTAATGGCCCCATAGGATATGCGTTATCGGCTATTAAATATATTTAATAGATGCATCGGATCGAGTTAAGCGCCTGCGGCCCCCCGCGGGGCGCGGCCCGGTGCGCGTCTGGGGAGGAGACGGAATGACAGTTCAGCACGGGATGCGCGCCTGGACGCGCCGCCATGTCATGGCCGCGGCGTCGGTCGTGGCGCTTGCAATAGCCGCCGGTGGCGCGCCGGCGCTGGCGCAGGAGGAAAAGCCCTTCGCCGGCACCAAGCTGACCTTCTGGGGCGGCCTGATCTTTTCGGAAGCGGCGAACAAGCTGCTGGTCGAGGCCGTCGAGGCCTGGGGCGAGGCGAATGGCGTCGAGACCGACGTCGTGATGATCAACCAGAACGAGATGGTGCAGAAGCTGTCGGCGGCGGTTGAGTCCAAAACCCTGCCGGACGCCGTCGACCTCAGCCTGGAGCTGCTGCTGGTGCTGTCGCGCCAGGGCGTGTTCGTCCCGCTCGACGATGTCTACGAGGCGGTCGGCAAGGCGCAGGGCGGCTGGTACGAGGCGGTCGACAAGGCGAGCGACACCAGCGCGGTCGCGAGCGGCCGAACGGGCCTGCCG
>JAEWAD010000434.1 GCA_023391905.1 Pseudomonadota bacterium
GGGGCTCGTTGTTGTTTATATCTCACTGTGCGAGGCCGGGCGGCGCGGGGCACCTCAGGATGATGATCGAACTTGGGGATGCTGTCGGGGCCGGCCGGCGGCGTTGCCGCGACAGCGGAGGTTCTCCCAAAAACGCAAGCGGCACCGGATTCCGCGTTCGCGCGGAGATCCGGTGCCGAAACCGAAGATCAGGGGCAGGTTTTCGGGGGCGGCCGCGATGGGGGCGCGGCGGCTCGGCTACTGCAGGCTGACCGTCTCGAGGTCGTTTTCGTGCGCGTTCATGACGACGGCCTCGCGGCTGTCGGAAATCATGAGCGGCGTGCCGCCGGCGTCGAGAAGGGCCCAGAACTTCTGCCCCGGGGCGATGGCGGGTGCATCCGGGAACAGGTCGCGGATGTCTTCCGACTTGATCGCCTTGACGAAGGCGATCTGGCCGCTGCCCAGGCCGGCCAGGCTTTCGGGCGAAATGGTGATGCGTGGCTCAGACATGATTGGTCTCCTCAATACGAGCGAGAGGACCGGCGACCTCAGTCGCGAACGCCGATCTCGATCTTGCGGACGATCCGTTCCGGCGTGGGCCGGGCGAGGTCGATCGCAAGCAGTCCATCTTTCAACTCCGCCGAGATGATCTCGATCCCGTCGGCCAGCACGAATGTCTTTTGGAACTGTCGTGCCGCGATGCCGCGGTGAAGGAAGATCCGCTCGCGCTCGTCCGTCTGGCGACCGCGGATGACGAGTTGGTTTTCCTCGACGGTCACTTCCAGCGCCTCGCGCGGGAACCCGGCGACGGCCAGCGTGATCCGGAGGCATTCGTCGCGTGCGTCCGTCTTCTTGATCCGCTCGATGTTGTAGGGCGGATACCCGTCCCCAGACGCCTTCGCGACCCGATCGAGGGCTCGCTCGATCTCGTCGAATCCGAGAAGCAGTGGACTGGAGAACGCAGAAACGCGCGACATCCACAAAGTCCTTTCACTAAGCGACCTTGTATCCGGACCCTCGAGGAGGCATCCGGCGGGACTATTCCCGTGGCCCCAATATGGTTGTCCTCGCGGCCCGCTTCAAGAACGCCGTTCCGGCCGTCCGAAGCGCCGTCGCCGGCGCGGAAATATCACGGCGTCTCCCAGGTTCCGGACCGTTCCGAGCGGAACAGCGCGTCGAGCGCGGCCATGTTGGCGAGCGCGTCGTCGAGCCCGTATTGCCAGGGCCCGGTGCCGCGCACGGCGCGCGAGAATGCCTCCGCCTGCAGCGCATACTGGTCGACCGGCGGGAAGACGATGGTCTCGACCGGCTGGCCGGGGCCGTGCAGGTCGAGCAGGATGCGAGACTTCTCGTCGGTCGGGGCGGAGAACGGCGTCTCCATCTCGATGCGGCCTTCCGTGCCGATGATGCCGACGCGCTGGTGGCGGAAGGCCTGGGTCGAGAGCTGGGCGCTGAACTGCCTTCCGTCGCCGAAATCGGCGAGGATGGCGGCGGAGCGGTCCGTCTTCATCGCCGGGTCGCGGTCGACCAGGGCCAGCACGCGGACGGGCTCGGCGCCGAAGATCAGCCGGGCCGAGGCGATGGCGTAGCAGCCGATGTCGAGCAGCGCGCCGCCACCCGTCTCGGGCCGGTTGCGGATGTTGGCCGGGTCGATGTTCAGGAAGGAGAAGAAGGTCTGCACGGCGCGCACCGGGCCGATCCGGCCGGACGCGACGATTTCGGTCACCGCCCGCCATTGCGGGTGGTGGCGGATCATGAAGGCCTCGCCGATCAGCACGCCGGCCGGCGCCGCCTTCAGGCGGAGCGCGTCGGCGCGGTCGAGGCCGATCGGCTTCTCGCAGAGCACGTGCTTGCCCTTCGCCGCCGCCGCCAGCGTCGTCTCGACATGCAGGTGGTTGGGCAGTGCATTATAGATGGCGTCGATCTCGGGATCGTCGATCAGCTCCTGGTAGGAGCCGTAGGCGCGCGGGATGTCGAAGGCGGCGGCGAAGTTCCTGGCATTGTCGAGCGAGCGCGAGGCGACGGCGGCGACCGCCGTCGACGGACTCTTCAGCATCGCCGGCACGACGCGTTGTCGCGCGATCCGGGCGGTGCTCAGGATTCCCCAGCGGACCTTTCCCGTCGCAACTTCGCCTGCGAGCTTGCTCATCGGTGGCCTCCCTCTATTTCCCTGCCGGTCAGGCCGCCTTGCGGGGTGTGACCTGCGTCATTGCAGAAGTCGACATGCTTCGCTAGGAAAACGCAAACGCTTCCGGTCCCTGAGGAATTTTTCTGTCATGACGATCCGCCTGCATCGCGGCGACCTGCCTGATCTCGCCCGTTACGGCGCCTCCGTCGCCATCGATACCGAGACGCTCGGCCTCAATCCGCATCGCGACCGGCTCTGCGTCGTGCAGCTCTCGCCCGGCGACGGCTCGGCCGACGTGGTGCAGATCGCCCCCGGCCAGAAGGCGGCGCCGAACCTCGTCAAGCTGCTGACCGACCCTGCCGTCACCAAGATCTTCCATTTCGCCCGCTTCGACGTCGCCGTGCTCGGCCACACCTTCGGCATCGAGGTGGCGCCGGTCTATTGCACCAAGATCGCCTCGCGCCTGACCCGCACCTATACCGACCGGCACGGCCTCAAGGACCTGGTCAAGGAACTGCTCGACGTCGACCTGTCGAAGCAGCAGCAGAGCTCGGACTGGGCGGCCGAGAAGCTGACCGACGCGCAGCTCGCCTATGCCGCCTCGGACGTGCTCTATCTGCACGCCTTGAAGGCGAAGCTCGACGAGCGCCTGGCGCGCGAGAATCGTACCGCGATGGCGGAGGCGTGCTTCCGCTTCCTGCCGACCCGCGCGGCGCTCGATCTTGCAGGCTGGCCGGAAGAGGATATCTTTGCGCATTCCTGAGTGGCTGCGACGGATTCGTCGCACGCCTTGGTTTGCGCCGCGAAATGTCCATATTGCAGGCGCCTGTGACGCTGCGGGCAGGACATATGAACACCGGATGAGAACGGAAGCGGCATGACGACGACGTCTGACTCGCGATGGTTGGCCCCGGGCCCCGAGCAATTCCTGGATGCCGATGGCAGAGCCGACGCGCGCTATCGCGCGGCGAGGCGGCACAGCGTGTTCGTCCGTGTCCTGAAGATCGCGCTGCCGACGATCAGCCTGGTGGCGGCCGCCGCCTTCTTCGTCTTCACCTATTTCGTGCCCGACCTGCCGGAAGGCGTCGGCTTCGGTTCGATCGACGTCACCAACAACGCCATCGTCATGGAGAACCCGCATGTCTCGGGCTTCACCAACAATGGCCGCTCCTACGAGCTGAAGGCCGACCGGGCCGAGCAGTCGCTCGAGGACACCAAGGTGGTGACGCTGCAGAAGATCGGCGCCACGATCGGCCTCGGCAATGACGACACCGCCAAGGTCGACGCCACCACCGGCACCTATCACGCCGACACGCAGCGCCTGCGGCTCGACAAGTCGATCAAGCTGCAGACCTCGACCGGCATCGCCGGCACGCTGCAATCGGCCGACATCGACATGAAGGCCGGCACGATGCGCTCCGACCAGCCGATCGACTTCAGCGCCCAGGGCAGCCGCATCCTGGCCAACAGCGTCGAAGTCCAGGATCGCGGCAAGCGTATTATGTTCCGCAACGGGGTGAAGGTGACGTACACTGCCCCGGCCGACTCCTCTTCCCCGCAGCCCGCAGCACCTTCGGTGATCCAATGACACGACTGTCCCACCGCCGCCTCGCTCTCGCGCTCGCCTTCCTGCCGCTGGCGTTCGGCGCCGTCGAGGCGCGGGCACAGTCCTCCGCCGACCTGTTCAAGGGCTTCCAGACCAACCAGAAGGGCCCGGTCAATGTCGAGGCCGATTCGCTCGACGTCGTCGAGAAGGACGGCCAGCGCATCTCGACCTTCACCGGCAACGTCACCGTGACGCGCGGCGACAGCGTGCTGAAGGCCGGCAAGATCTCGATCTATTCGGCCGGCTCCAAGTCCGCCGACTCCAAGTCCGCCAACGGCGCCAAGGATGGGGCCAAGGACGAAAAGAAGGACGGCGCCCAGACCGCCGCCGCCAAGGAGGACGCCGCGCTCGAGGGCACGCTGCCGGGCGCCGGCAGCTTCACCCGCATCGAGGCGAGCGGCAAGGTCTACGTCAATTCCGGCCAGCAGACGGCGACCGGCGATACCGCCGTCGTCGACATGGTCGGCAAGCTCGTGACGCTCTCCGGCAATGTCGTGCTGAGCCAGGGTCCGAACGTGATCACCGGCAACAAGCTGACCTGGGACATGACGACCGGCCGCGCCCGGGTCGACCAGACGCCCGGCGCCCGCATTCGCGGCATCTTCACGCCCGGATCCGCGCCGGGCAAGTCGCCCTGATCGGGTCGGCCGCGAACCGATCCCGTCCGGGATCGCCTGAGGACAGGGCCGGCGGCGCGCCGGACCATCGCACGGAGCGTTGGTGATTTTTTCTCGCCTATTCAACAAGGAGCCGGCAGCGGTTCCGGCCGCGGTGGCCCGCAAGGCGGAGCCGCAGGTCACGCGCTATGCCCAGGACGCCGGCGGCCCGGGCTGGCTGGTCGCGCATGGCCTCGGCAAGAGCTATCGCCGTCGCCGCGTCGTGCATTCGGCGAGCCTCGCCGTGGCGCGCGGCGAGGCGGTTGGCCTGCTCGGCCCGAACGGCGCCGGCAAGACCACCATCTTCTACATGATCACCGGCCTCGTGCAGGCCGACTATGGCCGCATCGAGCTCGACGGCAATGACGTCACCCAGATGCCGATGTACCGGCGCGCCCGGCTCGGCATCGGCTACCTGCCGCAGGAAACCTCGATCTTCCGCGGCATGACGGTCGAGCAGAACATCCGCGCCGTGCTCGAAGTGGTCGAACCCGACCGCCGCAAGCGCGACGAGGAGCTCGATTCGCTGCTCGCCGAGTTCCACATCAGCCACCTGCGCAAGTCGCCGGCGATCGCGCTCTCGGGCGGCGAGCGGCGACGCTGCGAGATCGCCCGCGCGCTCGCCAGCCGGCCCGCCTTCATGCTGCTCGACGAGCCCTTCGCCGGCATCGATCCGATCGCCGTCGGCGACATCCAGACGCTGGTGCGCCACCTGACCCGGCGCGGCATCGGCGTCCTGATCACCGACCACAATGTGCGCGAGACGCTGGGCCTCATTGACCGCGCCTACATCATCCATGCGGGTGAGGTGCTGATGGAAGGCCGGCCCGACGACATCGTCGCCAGCCCGGACGTGCGCCGGCTCTATCTCGGCGAGCAGTTTACGCTTTAACCGCGGCGCGGCTTGCGATACCAAAAGGGCACCACAAGCAAGTCTTGTACCACTGCCCGGGACCCGCCGCCGAAGAATGGCTCTTTCACAGAAACTCCTGCTGAGGCAGAGCCAGTCCCTGGTGATGACGCCGCAGCTGATGCAAGCCATCAAGCTGCTGCAGCTC
>JAEWAD010000438.1 GCA_023391905.1 Pseudomonadota bacterium
GCGAGCAATTGGACGGCTTCGTCGACGATCGAGACCCGCTGCGGCTTTAGGCCGTTGACGGCGGAGGCAACCACGTGGCGGATGGCGCGGATCTGCTGCGGCTCGAGGGTGCCGCGCACCCGCACCACGATGGAGGCGGACGGCTCCGGCGTCTCGCGCGAGAACAGCGGCCGCTCCGGCAGCACCAGGTGCACGCGCGCGGCCTGGATGCGGTCGATGGCGCGGATGGTGCGGGCGAGCTCGCCCTCCAGCGCGCGCAGATGGTTGATGTTCTGGACGAAGCTCGTGGTGCCGAGCGCGTCCGACTTGTCGAAGATCTCGTAGCCGACGCCGCCGCCCTTGGGCATGCCGCCCTCGGCGAGCTTCATGCGCAGACGGGTGACCTTGTCCTTCGGCACCATGATGACGGCGCCGTCATTGCGCAGCTCGAACGGAATCGCCTGCCGCTCCAGCTCCTTGACGATCGAAGACGAGTCCTCGACGCTCAAGTCGGTAAACTGCGTGGTCAGCTGCGGCGTGGTGACGCGCATGATGACGAAGGCGAAGAAGCCGATGAGTGCGGCGGTGACCGCGACCATCGCCGCCAACCGGGCCGCACCCAGGCCCTTCAGGAAAGCAACCAGACTTTGCACCAACCGCCCCCAGCATTCGGGCCCCCGAGGGTCCGAGTGGGCAATTATTGCCTAGGGTATGGTTTCCATCTGGTTAACGCAGGTTAAGAACCGCGGCGAAAAGTGGGACATGAAAAAAACCGGCTTCGCAAGACGAAGCCGGTTTTCATCAAATTCGATTGGTTTCGAGGGCTTACTGGCGATATTGCTGGATCCGGGTGGTGCGCAGCCCGGCCAGGCCGTGCTGATCGATGGAGAATTGCCAGGAAAGGAATTCGTCGACCGTCAGCGTGTAGCGGCTGCAGGCTTCCTCGAGGGAAAGCAAACCGCCGCGCACCGCGGCAACAACTTCAGCCTTCCGGCGAATGACCCACCGTTTTGTACCGGGCGCGGGCAAGTCGGCAATGGTTAGCGGACTGCCGTCGGGCCCGATGACGTATTTCACCCTCGGGCGATGGGGTTCTGTCATGGCGTACTCACAAACTCTCGACCACTGAACTCACTCTGCCAACCTACGCGTGTCGGCTTAAAATTTACCTAAGCGCAAGCTTGCAATACGAATCGCGTTGGAAATGCCGGTAAGGTGGTTGCGCCCGGCACCTGTGCCAGTGTGGGAAAACGGCCAGGCCGGCACCGACGGGCGCCCGGCCGGGTCGAACCACAACCCAGCGGAAGCGAGGTCGCCGTGGGCGAGATTGTCGTGCCGTTCCTGCTCTGGTTCTTGGCGATCGGCTGCGGCCTGATGGCCGGGCTCTATTTTGCGTTCTCGACCTTCGTGATGAGGGCACTCGGCCGCATCGACCAGGCGTCCGGCATCGGCGCCATGAATGCGATCAATGTCGATATCGTCCGCTCGCCGTTCATGCCGCTCTTCCTCGGGACGACGCTGGTAAGCGCGATACTCGCCGTGGTCGCGATCTTCCGCCTGGGCGAGCCCGGCGCGGCGGCGATGCTCGCCGGCGGGGTGCTTTACGTGGTGGGCATGTTCGTCGTGACGATGATCTTCAACGTCCCGCTCAACAATGCGCTCGCGGCGGCCGATCCGGCGAGCGCTGAAGCGGCATCGCTGTGGGGGCGCTATCTCAAGGAATGGACGTTCTGGAATCACGTGCGCACGATCGCCTCGACGGCCGCCTGTGCGCTCTTCATCGCCGCCATCGCGGCGGATTAGGTAGAGCCGGAATCCGAGCCGGAGCCGTTATCAGAGCCGGAGCCGCCGCTGGAGCCTGAGCCGGAGTCATTGCCGTCGTTACCGGTGCTCGGGCGGATCACCCGCTTGATCTGGTCGGTCGTATAGGTCTGGCCCCCGATCGAGAGCAGCGGCGGCGTGGCGGTCAGGTCAACGGAGTCGACGATGCCCTGGACTTCGGTCGAGATCGCGACGGTGTTGCCGGAGGAGTCCTTGCCCGTCGCCGTCAGCGTGTAGGAGCCCGGCGGCCATTGCGTGCCGTCATTGCCCTTGCCGTCCCAGACGAAGCTGGAGCCGCCTTGCTTCAGCGAAAAACTGCCGGAGTAGGCGGTCTGGCCGGTGGAATCGGTGATCGTGATGGTGGCGTTGGTGTCCTTCGGCGCGTTGATGTTCCAGGTCGCGGCGCCGTTGAAATTCGCCTTGCTGCCGTCGACCGCCACGGTGTTGCCGACATAGATCAGCGCCTGCGTCGACTGCGCGCTCTTCTCCAGGGCGACCAGCGAGGTCAACTGGTCGTTCATCTTGAGCTGCTGCTCGACGCCGGCGAACTGCACGAGCTGCGCCGTGAACTGGTTGGTGTCGAGCGGGTCGAGCGGCGACTGGTTCTTGAGCTGCGTCGTCAGCAGCAGCAGGAACTGGTCGAAGTTATTGGCGATCCCGGTGGTGCCTCCGGAGACCGTGCTGTTGCTGGTGGATGAGCTGGAGGTGCTGCTGCCAGTCCCGGAAACCGCCATGGCGCTTATCCTCGTTCAGATGCTGAGATCGACGCCGCCGAGCCGCACGAGGCGTCGCTGCGGGGCGGGATCGATGGAAAGGGGGGCATTCTCGGCCGGATCGGCGTCACGTGCAGGGCGCGGGCGCTGCGGCGCCTCGTCCTGCTGCCGGTTCTGGCGGAAGGCCGACTGGTCCGACGGATCGCGCAGGCTGATGTCGACGCCGCCATCGGAGGGCTTGAGCCCGGCCTGCTCGAAGGCACGCTCCAGCGTGCGGGAATCGCGCTGCAACAGATTCAGCGTCTCGACGCGGTCGACGACCAGCCGGGCGCTGACCTCGCCCTCGTCCGAAATCGAGAGATTGACGTCGACGCGCCCGAGCTCGTCCGGATCGAGGCGGATGTCGAACTGCCTGGAACCCGCCATTGCACGCAGCCCGATCTCGATCGGCACCACATGGATCGGCGTCGCCGGGCCGCCGGCGACGCCCTGCCCCGGTGCTGCTGCAGCTC
>JAEWAD010000495.1 GCA_023391905.1 Pseudomonadota bacterium
CGCCGATCCACCAGCGTCCGCCGACTAAATAGCCGAAGCCGAAACCCCAACCGACCGCGAAGGCGGGCCGGAGCCGGGCGCGCCACGTGCTGGCGGCCGGGTTGTCGGCGCCATCGAGCAGATAGACAAGCGCCGGCAGCGTCAGCCAGAGGACGGGAAACCAGCCGAGCGGCGGCAAAGCGAGCGCCGACATCGCGCCGCAGGCGATCGCCGTCGCCAACCGCCGCCAGCCGGATGCCAGGAACCGCGGTCGTATGCCTGCCGGGGCAGCCGTTTCAGAGCGTGAAGCCATGACCACCGGACATGCAAATCAACACCGCGGCGTTGCCATCAGCCTTGCGGGAGATCGCCACGGCGGATCAAGCCGCCGCGGCATCGGGACGGCGGATCCGCAGCCGCTTGACCCGACGCGGATCGGATTCGAGGATCTCGAACTCGAGTCCGCCCGGCACTTCGATGCGCTCCCCGATCGCCGGAATGCGGCCGAGCAGGGTGAACACCAGGCCGCCCAGCGTGTCGACGTCGTCATGCTCGGAGCCGAGATCGAGCCGCGAGCCGAGCACCTTCTCGAGATCGTCGAGATCGGCGCGGGCGTCGGCGAGGAACGTGCCGTCCGGCTCCTGCGTGATCATCGGCGTCTCGTCGTCATGCTCGTCCTCGATGTCGCCGAACACGATCTCGACAACGTCCTCGAGCGAAACCAGGCCGTCGGTGCCGCCATATTCGTCGATGACGACCGCCATCTGGACCCGCTTCGCCTGCATGGTCGACAGCAGGGTCGTCGCATGCATCGAGGGCGGCACGAACAGCACCTCGCGAACGACCGCGGTCTCGGCCAGCGTGGTCGCGAGGTTGACGCGGCTCAGGTCGAGCCCCGCGTCGGTCGTCGCCGCGGTCATCATGTAGTCCATCAGGTCCTTGATGTGGACCATGCCGATCGGGTCGTCGAGCGTCTCGCGATAGACCGGCATGCGCGAATGGCCGGAATCGCGGAAGGCGGCGACGGCCTCGCCAATCGTCTCGTCGACCTCGAGCGCGAGGATATCGGCGCGCGGGATCATCACGTCGTCGACACGGACCTCGCGCAGCTTCAGGATGTTGCGCAGCATGCGCCGCTCTTCGGCCGAGAAGGTGTCGTCCTCCTCGCCCGCCTCCAGCGCGTCCTCGATGTCGTCGCGGAGGGAGCCGGCCGGCTTCAGGCCGACGGCCTGGCGGATCCGGTCTAGCCAGCTTTCCGGAGCACGCTCAACCTCGCGCACATCGGGCGCGGAGGCCTGGCTACTCGGAGGTTCGGGGTTCGATTCAGCGCTCGAACCAGGCGACCCAGTATCACTCATCGTCCGTCGTTTTCAGTGGTTTCTCTACCGCCGTGCCGTCACGCGGGTTCCGCGTAGGGATCGGCGATCCCGAGGCGCGCCAGGATCTCCGTCTCCAGAGCCTCCATGCGTTCCGCTTCGTCATCCTCAAGATGATCATGCCCGAACAGGTGAAGCAACCCGTGCACGAGCAGATGGGTCAGATGGTCGTCGAATGCCAGCCCTTGCTCGACCGCTTCGGCCACGACTGTTTCACGTGCAACGACGATGTCGCCGAGCAACGGCCCGAACAGCTTGGCATCGGGCGGGCTGCCGGGGAAGGACAGCACGTTGGTCGCCTTGTCCTTGTCGCGATAGTCGGCGTTGAGCTGGCGCACATGCGCGTCGTCGGTGAAGACGACCGAGAGCTCGGAGCCCTTCATCGCCGGAAGCCGGCCGACGGCAAAGCTCGCCTCGACGGCGCGCGCCACCAGGCTCGCCAGCGCGTCCTCGTCCGCCCAGTCGCCCGCCTCCACCAGGAGATCGATGGCGATCGGCAAGGTATCGCCGCTCATGCCGCACCTCCGGCACGCGCCGGGCGTGGCGGGGCCACCGGCTGCCGCGGCGGTGCCTTGTCATAGGCCCGCACGATGCGCCCGACCAGCGGATGGCGGACGACGTCGACATCGGAGAAGCGGATCTGGACGATGCCGGGCACGTCGCGCAGCAATTCGCTCGCCTCGACCAGGCCGGAAACCTGGCCGGGCGGCAGGTCGACCTGGGTCGGATCGCCGGTGACGATCATGCGCGAGCCTTCGCCGAGGCGGGTCAGGAACATCTTCATCTGCATCGAGGTGGTGTTCTGCGCCTCGTCGAGGATGACGACGGCGTTGGCGAGGGTGCGGCCGCGCATGAAGGCGAGCGGCGCCACCTCGATCATGCCGGAGGTCAGACCGCGCTCGACCTTCTCCGGCGGCATCATGTCGTAGAGCGCGTCATAGAGCGGGCGGAGATAGGGATCGACCTTCTCCTTCATGTCGCCCGGCAGGAAGCCGAGCCGCTCGCCCGCCTCGACGGCGGGGCGCGAGAGGATCAGCCGCGAGACGTCGCCGCGCTCGATCAGCGCGGCGGCATAGGCGACGGCGAGATAGGTCTTGCCCGTGCCGGCCGGGCCCATGCCGAAGACGAGCTCGGCCCTGTCCATGGCGCGGATATAGGCGTCCTGGGCCGGATTGCGGGCCATGACCGTGCGCCGGCGGGTCGAGATCTGCGCCATGGCGAGCCGGCCCTTGGGCTCGAGGCTCGGCAGCGACAGCTGCTCGTCGTCGGCGACCGCCATGCGGATCGCCCCCTCGACATCGGCCGGGCCGACCTCGTGGCCCTGCTGCAGACGCACATAGAGCAGGTCGAGCGCCAGGCGGGCCTGGGCGCAGGCGTCCGGCCGTCCGCGAATGGTCACCTGGTTGCCGCGCGCCACCGCCTCGACTCCGAGCTTCTGCTCGATGATGGCGAGGTTCTGGTCGAACTGCCCCAGTAATTCGCTCGCCAGCCGGTTGTCGTCGAAGGCGATCACGACATGGGCGAGATCGGAGGCATGCGCCATGTCGGAACTGCGGCCGCCCGAGGACGGCGTATTGGAGCGTGCATTCACGAAATGACCTCCACGGCGTTGCTTTCCTGTATCGACGTCGAAGCGGGCTCGGCGAGCGTGCCGAAAAGCGAATTGGTGCCGAGGCGGTCGATCGCGACACGGCCGATCGTGCCGATCCGGGACGCGTCGGCGTCGACCAGCACCGCCTGCAGGAAGGGCGAGCGGCCCATGAGCTGGCCCGGCCGGCGACCGGCCTTCTCGAACAGGATGTCCATCGTGGCGCCGACCTTGGAGTGGTTGAACGCGGTCTGCTGGTCGAGGATCAGGGCCTGCAGGCGCTGCAGGCGCTCCGACATCACCGCGTCCGGCACATGGTTGTCGTGGCCGGCGGCCGGCGTGCCCAGCCGGGGGCTGTACTTGAACGAGTAGGCGGCGGCGTAGCCGACCGTCTCGACCAGCCGCATGGTCGCCTCGAAATCGGCGTCGGTCTCGCCCGGAAAGCCGACGATGAAATCGGAGGAGAGCGCGATATCGGTGCGCGCGGCGCGGATCCGGTCGACGAGACGAAGATAGTCGTCCGCCTTGTGCTTGCGGTTCATCGCCGCGAGGATCCGGTCCGAGCCCGACTGCACCGGCAGGTGCAGATAGGGCATCAGCGCCGGCAGGTCGCGATGCGCCGCGATCAGGCTGTCGTCCATGTCGCGCGGATGGCTGGTCGTGTAGCGCAGCCGGTCGAGGCCGGGGATCTCGGCGAGGCGGAACAGCAGCTCGCCCAAGCCCCATTCGCGGCCGTCCGTGCCGACGCCGTGCCAGGCGTTGACGTTCTGGCCGAGCAGCGTCACCTCGCGCACGCCGGCATCGGCCAGTCGCGCCGCCTCCTCGACGATCTTGTCGACGGGTCGGGACACCTCGGCGCCGCGCGTATAGGGCACGACGCAGAAGGTGCAGAACTTGTCGCAGCCTTCCTGGATGGTCAGGAACGCCGTCACGCCGCGCGCCCGGGTGCGCTCGCGCGTCGCCGCCGGCAGGCGGTCGAACTTCTCGGCAATGGCGAATTCGGTCTCGACCGCGCGCTTGCCCTGCGCCACGTCGCGCAGCAGCTGCGGCAGGTGCTGATAGGATTGCGGCCCGACGACGAGATCGACCACCGGCGCCCGCCGCGCGATCTCCTGCCCCTCGGCCTGGGCGACGCAGCCGGCGACACCGATCGTGACGTTGCGGCCCCTGAGCGCCGCCTCTTCCTTCATCACCCGCAGTCGCCCGAGCTCGGAATACACTTTCTCGGCCGCCTTCTCGCGGATATGGCAGGTATTCAGGAGGACGAGATCGGCGTTTTCGGCGCTATCGGTGGCTTCGTAGCCATCGCTGGCCAGCGCATCGGTCATACGATCGGAATCGTAGACGTTCATCTGGCAGCCATAGGTCTTGATGAAGACGCGCTTCTTTTCTTGGGTTCCGGTCATTGATCCGGTTATCTACCGCCACGGTTCGGCTCTGGCAGGATCGCCCGCGCCGGCAGCAGTGCCGACACAAGCCCTTCCTAGCCGCTTTCTGCCCCGCTGAGAATAGCGGCGTCGGGTGACGCTGTCGTGACCGGAACGTTGCGCAGCCCGCGGGCGCGGACGGAACGGACCATTGCGCGCACCTCGGCCTCGGCCCGGGCGGTCACCGCCTTGCGGTCGCTGTCCGGCCCGAAGACGATCGGCGTACCGAAGGCGACCACGGCGTCGATCGCGCCGATGTCGATCAGCCCGACCAGATGCGGCGCGAGATCCATGTCGCCGTGCCAGGCGATCTCCGACATGCGCAGCCGGCCGATCGGCAGGCCCTGGAAGCCGAGATAGACGATCGCCACCGGCTGGATCAGGATCGGCGTGTCGACGCCGCCCGCGTCGCGCGCCGCCCCGACCAGCGCGCTGCGGAAGGGCAGCACGGCGACGCCGTCCCCCGTCGTGCCCTCGGCGAACAGCACCAGCGCCTCGTCCGCCGCGAGCCGGGCCGCGATGGCGCTGTTGGCGCTCGCCGTCGCCGTGCGCCGCGTACGGTCGATGAAGACGCTGCGCTGCAGCCGGGCCAGCCATTTCACCACCGGCCAGCCGCCGACCTCGCTCTTGGCGATGAAGGAGACCGGCAACAGGCTGCCGAGGGTGACGATGTCGACCCAGGAGACGTGGTTGGAGACGAGGAGAAGCGGCCGGTCCGTCGCCGGCGCGCCCTCGATCCGCACCTTGAGGCCGAGCAGGCGCGCCGCCACGCGCTGCCACCACATCGGGACGCGCGCCGCCAGCTTCGGCCGGAAGCGCATGGCGAAGAGCTGCACCGGCAGCAGCGCCAGGGTGGTGACGAGCAGGCCGACCAGGATGCCCGCCTGCCGGAGACGACGCATCAGCCGCCTTCCTTGCCGCCCTTCGCCCCCTTGTCGTCGATCGGCACGGCATAGAGTTCCAGCCGATGATCGACGAGGCGATAGCCGAGTCGCTTCGCGATCAGCTCCTGCAGCGCCTCGATCTCCTCGCTGCGGAATTCGATGACGTCGCCGCTGCGCAGGTCGATGAGATGATCATGATGCTCTTCCGACACCATTTCGTAGCGGCTGCGGCCGTCGCGGAAATCGTGCCGTTCGATCATGCCGGCGTCCTCGAACAGCTTCACCGTGCGATAGACGGTGGAGATCGAGATGCGCGGATCGACGGCGGAGGCGCGGCGATAGACTTCCTCGACATCGGGATGGTCGGTGGCGACGTCGAGCACGCGCGCGATGACGCGGCGCTGCTCGGTCATGCGCATGCCCTTCTCGATGCAGGCGTCCTCGAGGGTCGTCGGATTCTGCACTTCTGGCGTCACACTCATCTCCTGCCCCCCTCGCGCAAAGCGGCGTATGGCTTGGTTCATCGGAGCTGCAAGCGCAGGACCAAGGCCGTCCCCCCCGGCCCCTTGCCATCACTATAGTAGCCTTTTCGGCGACCGACTTCGACAAAGCCGAGCGAGCGGTAGAGCGCCACCGCGGCGACGTTGCCTTCGTCGACCTCGAGAAAGATCTCCGGCACGAGATCACGATAGAGGCCGCGAAGCGCATCCTCCATGATCTGTCGGCCGTAGCCGCGTCCGCGGCTGGCGGGGGCGACGGCGATCGTCAGCACCTCGGCCTGGTCGGCGACGGTGCGGATCAGAATGAACCCCTGCGGCCGGCGGGCGCCGAAGATCGTCTCGCGCCGCAACACACGGCCGGAAACGGTCGCATCGGCGAGCAGGCCGTCGATCTCGTCGGCGCTCCAGCCGCGCCGGAAGCCGCCGGCATGGATCTCGGCCAGCAGCTCGGCGTCGGCCGGCTCGGCCTGATCGATGATGATCCGGGGGCGCAGCAGCATGTCCATCATCGGCGCTGGATTCCCTTGTGACGCTGCGGCTGTGCGTCGGGCGGCTTGATGTAGAGCGGCTTCGGTGGATGGCTTACCGGATCCAGCGAAGCGCCCCGCTCCAGAAGCATGGCGATGTCGGGCGCAGAGCGGTCATGGACGATCCGCTCCGGCCGTTCGAGGCGCGGCGCACCGGCGCCGGCGAGATCGGCATCGACCGTGTCGGCAAGCGCCGCAAACTGCGCGCTCGAACCGAGCGCCGGCTCGTCGAGCGGATCGAGCGCCGCCGAGAAGAGCTGGCCGTAGAGCTCGTCGCCACGCGCCGGCAGCAGCGCCAGGATGGGCCGCGCGCTTTCCGGCGCCCGCTCGCGCGCGGCCAGCGCCGCGTGGCTTTCAAGCGTCGAGAGGCCGACGACCGGGATGCGATTGACGAGCGCGAGACCGCGGGCTGCCGAAATCCCGACACGCAGGCCGGTGAACGAGCCGGGCCCGACGGAGACGACGATGCGCGACAACGCCGCGGCGGTGGTGCCGGCTTCGTCCAGAACGGCGGCGATCATGGGCATCAGCCGCTCGGCATGGCCCTTGCCGATGGTGTCGACGCGCAGATGGACGACACCGCCGGACTGAAGTCCGACGGAGCAGTTCTCGAGGGCCGTATCGATGGCGAGCAGGATCATGCGCCCCGGATAGAGCGTGCGAGCGACGCTGTCGAGCGTTCCCGGCTCAGGAAATGGCCTCGACCTCGCGCACTTCCGGCACGAAATGACGCAGCAGGTTCTGAATGCCGTGCTTCAGCGTCGCCGTCGAGGACGGACAGCCCTGGCAGGAGCCGCGCATGTTGAGGTAGACGACGCCGTCGCGATAGCCCTGGAAGGTGATGTCGCCGCCGTCCTGCGCTACGGCCGGGCGGACGCGCGTCTCGATCAGCTCCTTGATCGTCTCGACCAGCTCGGCGTCGCCCTCGTCGAAGAACTCCTCGTCGCCGGCATGCGGCTTCAGCGTCGCCATGACCGGCACGCCGGCCATGAAATGCTCCATGATCGCGCCGAGGATGGCGGGCTTCATGTGCTGCCACTCGCCGTCCTTCTTGGTGACGCTGATGAAGTCGTGGCCAAGGAACACGCCAGCGACGCCGTTGACGGCGAACAGGCGCTCGGCCAGCGGCGAACGCTCGGCCTCGGAAGCGGTGCGGAAGTCAGCCGTGCTCTCCGGCAGAACCAGCCGGCCGGGCAGGAACTTCAAGGTCGACGGATTCGGCGTCGCTTCGGTTTGAATGAACATGATGCGGGCTCCGTGCGATCTTGTTTAGAACATTTCTAGGAAGGCATGTTAGCCAGTGTCGCGGATCCATCCAAGCGGAATCACGACCTCGCGGCTAAAATCGTAGTCTCGCGGTCAGGTTTCAAGCGATGGCGGCGATGTCGTCGTCGGAGAGCGTGCCGGGCACGATGGTGATCGGCACCGGGAACGTCGCCGAGAGCTTGCCGGCGATCGAGGACACCAGCGGTCCCGGCCCTTCCTTGTCGGTGCCGGCGGCGAGAACCAGGATGGCGATGTCCTCGTCCGCCTCGATCAGCGCCGTGATCTGCTCGGCGCGGGTGCCCTCCCGGATCACCAGTTCCGGCTCGATCGAGGAATGGCGGCGGACCAGGTCGGCGAATCGGCCGAGCGTCGTCTCGGCTTCCTCCGTCGCCTCGGCGCGCATGATGTTCTCGACGCCGATCCAGTGCTGGAAGCCGGTCGGCTCGATGACATAGAGCAGGACGAGGGCACCGCTGGTGCGCTCGGCCCGTCGCGCGCCATAGATGACGGCGCGCGAGCATTCGGGGGTATCGTCGATCACCGCGAGAAACTTGCGGCGGTGACCGGCCTCGGTGCTCTTGCGCTTCATCAGCATACCGCGATGCTGCCACCGGCCGCGCGGCACCGCAAGCGGGCGCGCGACGCCGGCCGGCGCATCCTGCTAGGGCATTACTTGCGGCGGACGAAGCCGACGACGTCCTTGACGCCGTCGAGGATCGGCCTGGCGATCGCGTCGGCGCGGGCGGCGCCATCGGCGAGGATCGCGTCGATATGGCCGGGATCCGCCATCAGGCGACGCATCTCGCCGCCGACCGGGCCGAGCTTCTCGACCGCGAGATCGGCGAGCGCCGGCTTGAAGGCCGAGAACTGCTGGCCGCCGAACTGGGCGAGCACCGCCTCCTTGGACAGGCCGGAGAGCGCGGCGTAGATGCCGACCAGATTGTCGGCCTCCGGACGGCTCTTGAGACCGTCGGTCTCGCTCGGCAGCGGCTCGGCATCGGTCTTGGCCTTGCGGATCTTCTGCGCGATCGCGTCGGCGTCGTCGGTCAGGTTGATGCGCGAATAATCGGACGGATCCGACTTCGACATCTTCTTGGAGCCGTCGCGCAACGACATGATGCGGGTCGCAGGCCCCGTGATCACCGGCTCGGTGATCGGGAAATAGGCGTCGCCGAAGCCGTGCGCGGCGATCGACTCGGCATAGTCGTTGTTGAACTTCTGCGCGATGTCGCGGGTCAGCTCGAGATGCTGCTTCTGGTCCTCGCCGACCGGCACATGCGTCGCCTGGTAGGCGAGGATGTCGGCCGCCATCAGGCTCGGATAGGCGAGCAGGCCGAGCGAGGCGTTCTCCTTGTCCTTGCCGGCCTTGTCCTTGAACTGCGTCATGCGGTTCATCCAGCCGATGCGCGCGACGCAGTTGAAGATCCAGGCGAGCTCGGCATGGGCCGAGACCTGGCTCTGGTTGAAGACGATGTGGCGAACCGGGTCGATGCCGGCGGCGACGAAGGCGGCCGTGACCTCGCGGATCTGCCGCGTCAGCTCGACCGGATCCTGCCAGACGGTGATCGCGTGCAGATCAACCACGCAGTAGATGCACTCGTTCTGCTCCTGCAGCGCGACGAAATTGACGATCGCGCCGAGATAGTTGCCGAGATGCAGATTGCCGGTCGGCTGGACGCCGGAAAAGATACGCGTCTTGAATTCGGTCATCGGAAACCCCGTTTTTCCGCCGCCTTATCGCGCGGCGGCGCGCGCCACGCAAGCGGCCTGGCTTCAGCCGCGGCGGCGATTGCGCAACTTGCCCAGCACGGCGCCGAACTGCACCACGCCGACGAGCTGGCAGAACAGCGCGAACAGCACCAGGCCGATCGCGCAGATCGTCCCCATCGCGATCGCGCGGAAGAGAATGCGGTGGTCGGCGAAATAGGGCTCCGCCCACCACGCCGCCAGGAACACGGCCGCGCCCATGGCCAGCGCCGCGCCCAGCACCAGCGGCATGTTGCGGCGGACCTTGGCGTCGAACACGAAATGGCCGCGCTTGTGCAGCGCCACGCCGAGCAGCAACGCGTTCACCCAGCCCGAGATGCTGGTGGCGATGGCGATGCCGACATAGGTGAGCGACGGGAACAGGGCGAGCGAGCCGACGATATTGACCGCGACGCCGATGGCCGCGAACCACATCGGCGTCTTGGTGTCCTCGCGGGCGAAGAAGCCGGGCGAAAACACCTTGATCAGCACGAAGGCCGGCAGGCCGACCGCGTAGGCCATCAGCGTGTGCGCGGTGGCGATCGTCGATTCCGGCCCGAATTCGCCGCGCTCGAACAGCACCTGCACGATCGGCTTCGCCAGCACGAACAGCGCGATCGCCGCCGGCAGCGTCAGCGCCATGGCGAATTCGAGGCTGCGGTTCTGGGTATGGTGGGCAAGATCGTCGCGGCCGCCGCGCAGCTGGCGCGACAGGTCGGGCAGCATGACGACGGCGATGGTGGCGCCGACGATGCCGAGCGGCAGCTGGTAGAGCCGGTCGGCATAGCTCAGGATCGCGATCGCGCCCGGCGCGAAGGAGGCGATCATCGTGCCGATGACGATGTTGATCTGGGTGACGCCGCCGGCGATCATGCCCGGCACGGCGAGTTTGGTGAGCTTGCGCACGCCGGCCGTCAGACGCGGCCAGCGCAGCTTCAGAAGCAGCCCGTTGCGGCCGGCGTCGATGATGACGACGGCGAGCTGCAGCACGCCGCCGATCAGCGTCGCCCAGGAAAGCAGGATGCCGGCCTCGGCCGTATTCTCGAGCTTTGAAAACAGGATATAGGCGAGCGCCGCCACCAGCACGACGTTGAGCAGCGCCGGCGCCATCGCCGCCGCCATGAAGCGGCCATCGGCGTTGAGCACGCCGCTGTAGAGCGCGAGCAGCGAGATCAGCGTCAGATACGGGAACGAGATCCGCGTCATCAGCACGGCGAGGTCGAACTTGGACGGGTCCGACACGAAGCCCGGCGCCATGATGTACATGAGCGGCACCATGGCGATCAGCGCCACCACGGTCAGCACGATCAGGAAGGCGAACAGCGCCGACAGCGCCTCGGAGCCGAACTGGCGCGCCTCCTCGCGACCGTCCACCTCCAGCTTGCCGGCGAACATCGGCACGAAGGCCGAGGCGAAGGCGCCCTCGGCGAACAGCCTGCGGAACAGGTTGGGGAAACGGAAGGCGACCATGAAGGCGTCCGCCACCGGTCCGGTGCCGAGCGCCGCGGCCATGAACATGTCGCGCACGAAGCCGATCAGCCGGCTCGACGTCGTCGACCCGCCGACGGTGACGAAGTTCTTCAGAAGGGACATGGCGGCCTGGATTGCTCGAAAGGAGGCGTGGGCGGCTTGCTTGCTTCAAATCGGGGGCGAAGGGAAGCCCCGATTTCGACCTCGCACGCCATGCCGGCGAAGGTAAGGCAGGCGACGGACACAGCGTCCGCTGCCCTCACCCCGATTTGCGCAAGGCCGGCTTCTCGGTCGGCTGAATCCCCTCGAACGCCTGGCGCAGGCGGCGACGGATGCTCGCCTCGCGGTTGGCGTTCATCACCTTCCGCCCGGTCAGGTCGGTCACGTAGAACACGTCGACGACCCGCTCGCCGAAGGTGGCGATATGGGCCGAGGCGATGTTCAGATTGAGATCGGAGATCGAGCGGGTCAGGTCGTAGAGCAGGCCCGGCCTGTCGAGGCCCGACGCCTCGATCGCCGTGAACTGGTTCGACCAGGAATTGTCGAGCAGGATGTTGGTCTCGACCGTGAACGCCTTGATGCGGGCGCGCGACTTCGCCCGCTTGGCGATCGCCTCCGGCAGCGCCACGGCGCCCGACAGCGCCTGTTCGATCAGCGCGCCGACCTTCAGCGCCCGCGTCGTCTCCTCCGCGTCGGTCTCGAATTCGCGCGCGATGAAGATGGTGTCGACGGCGAGCCCGTCCGTGGTGGTGAAAATCTGGGCGTCGACGATGTTGCCGCCGGCGGCCGTGCAGGCGCCGGCGATCATCGACAGCAGGCG
>JAEWAD010000514.1 GCA_023391905.1 Pseudomonadota bacterium
GGCGTCCGCCGCCGCCGCGCCATGAGCGCCGGCCGCCGCCGCGCCGTGGCTATGTCTGGGTTCCCGGTCATTGGGAATGGCGCCGTGGCCGCTACGTCTGGATGAGTGGGCGCTGGGTGCGCGCGCGTCCGGGCTGGCATCACCGCAATTCGCAGTGGGTCTGGCGCAACGGCCGCTGGGTCTACATTCCGGGCGGCTGGCACCGCTGATCGATCTTCCTGATTTCAGGCTGAACGGCGCGGACTTCCGCGCCGTTTTCTTTTGCCCACCCGCTAGCGGTAGGTCGCGCGCAGGTGGTGGACGGTGAGGTCCGCCGCGGTCGGCAAGCGGTGGCCCTTCTCCGCCTTGAAAGCCACGCTGCGTGGCTCGCCGGGCAGCAGCAGGAAGCTCGCATCGTCGAAATGGCCCGGAATGCCCTCGGCCTCGGCGCGGACATGGAAGGCCGGCGCGTCGGCGGAGAGCGTGAAGCGGCCGGCGCCGTCGTCGCGCACCGTGACCGTGGCGGGCCGCAGCTCGAACCGCTTCGGCACGTCGGGGAAGACGACGATCTGCCGCTCGGGCGCGGCGACGCCGTCGACGCTGGCGTCGATCACGTGGAAGCGGTCCTGCGCCGGGGCGGCCGTGATCGCCAGGACTTCGATCGCGCGGTCGGGCGGCACGCTCATGCGCGCGGCGTGCTCGTCGATCAGCGTGCCGTCGAGATCGAAGCTTCGCAGCCGCGTCTCGATCGTCACGGCGCGATGGCGGTCGTTGATCGCCCGGACGATGAGCCTGCCGTCGTCGAGGCGGGCGGCGAGCGCGACGGGGTCGAAGAAGCGCTTGGCGTGATAGTGCAGCGTCTTCCAGGCGAGCGAGTGGTCGATCGACGACCAGGAGACGGCGGGCCAGACGTCGTTCAGTTGCCAGTAGAGCGCGCCCATCGAGTGCGGCTTCAGGCTGCGCCAGTAGCGCACGGCCGTCTCGATCGCCAGTGCCTGCTGCAATTGCGACAGGTAGACGAAGCCCTCGAAATCGCCCGGTACGCGGAAATAGCGCGCCATGGTGTCGATGATGCGCGAATTGCCGGCGCCGTCGCGCTGGTGGAACTCCATCACCGGGGAGGTGGCGTTCCAGTTCTCCGGCTCGGCGAAGGCGCGGATGCCGGTCATGGACGGGAAGGACTGGAAGCCGAACTCGGAGCAGAAGCGCGGCTTCACTGTGTAGTAGTGCTCGAAATTCTTGTTCGAGTGCCAGACGTCCCAGAAATGCAGGTCGCCGGAGCGGTCGTCGTGCCAGGCGTCGCCATAGTCCATGTCGCCGTTGCAGGGGCTCGACGGCCAGAAGCGCCGGTCGGGATCGGTGTCCTGCACGGCCTTGTCGATGACGCGGTTGAAGCGGTCGTAATTGACGAGGTAGCGGTCGCGGTTGTTGCGCGAGATCTCGAACCAGTTGAGCGAGCCGATCACCTCGTTGTCGCCGCACCAGAGCGCGATCGACGGACGGCTGGAGAGGCGCTTGATCTGGTAGCGCAGCTCGGCGTCGATCTCGGCCAGGAAGTCCGGCGTCGAGGGATATTGCGAGCAGGAGAACATCATGTCCTGCCAGACTAGCAGGCCGAGCCGGTCGCAGGCGTCGTAGAAGGCGTCGAACTCGTAGAAGCCGCCGCCCCAGACGCGGATCATGTTCATGTTCGCCTCGACGGCGGCGGAGAGCAGCGCGTCGATGCGCTCATGCGTGATCGCGCCGGGCAGGGCGTCGGCGGGGATCCAGTTGGCGCCCTTGGCGAAGATGTCGATGCCGTTGACGCGGAAGAACATCGACGCGCCGACCTCGTCCTTCTCCGTGACGACCTCCAGCGTGCGAAAACCGACGCGGCGGCGCGCGGTGTCACCGGGGATGGAGACGACGGCGTCGTAGAGCGGCTGCTTGCCGTGGCCGGCCGGCCACCAGAGATCGGGCTTGCCGATGTCGAGCGCGATCTCGACCTTGCCGCCATGTTCGGCCGAGACTTTCACCGTGGCGGTGACGCTCTTGCCGGCGAGGTCGACGGTCACCGGGACGGTGACGTCGGCCGGCGCGAAAAGCTCGATCGCAGCGATCGCGGTCACCGTGCCGTCGGCATGGTGGCGCTGGCGGATCTGCACCGCTTCGATGCGTGCCGCTTCGTAGAAATGCAGGATCGGCGCGGCGTAGAGGCCGGCGACCATCAGGCAGGGCCCCCAGTCCCAGCCGCCATGGCATTGCGGCTTGCGGATCATGTTCAAGTCGGCGACGCGGTTGTTCGAGACGCTCCAGGGAATTGGAAAGGGCTGGCGCGCGGCGCGGGTCGCCGCCTCGGCGCCGGCGGGCGCGAAGCGGATGCGGATCTCGTTCTCTCCGGCGACGAGCGCCCCAGTCACGTCGATCCGGTGGCGGAGGAAGCAGGAACCGAGCGTCGCGATCGTTGTGCCGTTCAGCACGATCTCGGCGAAGGTATCGACGAATTCGAGCTCCAGCACGGCCCAGCGGCCGGCGAGGTCGGCGGCGGCGACGTGGAAGCGACGGACGATTTCCCAGTCGGTCTCGCCGACCCACTGCATGTCGGCCTCGTTGGTGCCGACATAGGGGCTGCCGATCCGGCCGGCGGCGACGAGGGCCGAATGCACGTCGCCGGGAACCTTGAAGGGCACCGGCGCATCCAACGCCGTGTTCGAGAGCGTCCAGGAACCGGCGAGGGAATGTTTCGACATTGTCAGGACCTTTGGCTGCGTGTCGGCGGGAACGATGGCCCGTCGCGTTTCGGAGCGGAAGGCGAACCGTCGAAAAGCAGATTTACCCGTTTGTTTTCGACAGGCGAAGATAATTTCCAGCTTCCATTTGTCGGCCGGGATGCTCATATGCCAGGTACAAACGTGCGAATGCGCGGCAGTCAGATTGGAGGAGTGTCCGATGACCTCGAAACTTGATCAGCTCAAAGCCATGACCGTTGTCGTTGCCGACACCGGCGATCTCGAGGCCATCAAGACCTATCGCCCGGTCGATTGCACGACCAACCCGTCCCTCGTCCTCAAGGCGGCCGAACTGCCGGCCTATCAGGACGTCATCGAAGGCGCGATCGCCTGGGGCCGCAAGCAGGGCGGCACCAAGGACGCCGTCGCGGCGCATGTCGCCGACCGTCTCGCCGTCGCCTTCGGCGCCGAGATGTCGAAGCTCGTCCCGGGCCGCATCTCGACCGAGGTCGACGCCGACCTCTCCTTCGACACCGAGGCTTCGGTGAAGCGCGCCCGCGACATCATCGCGACCTATGAGAGCATGGGCGTGCCGCGCGAGAAGATCCTCGTCAAGCTCGCCTCGACCTGGGAGGGCATCCGCGCCGCGGCGATCCTCCAGAAGGAAGGCATTGACTGCAACCTGACGCTGCTGTTCTCGCTCGCCCAGGCGGTCGCCTGCGCCGATGCCGGCGTGTTCCTGATCTCGCCCTTCGTCGGCCGCATCCTCGACTGGCACGTCAAGGCGTCCGGCAAGACGTTCGAGCCGGAAGAGGATCCGGGCGTCCTCTCGGTCCGTCAGATCTACAGCTACTACAAGCAGCACGGCATCGAGACCGTCGTCATGGGCGCGTCGTTCCGCTCGACCGGCGAGATCGAGGCGCTGGCCGGCTGTGACCGCCTGACCATCGCCCCGGCGCTGCTCGAGAAGCTCGCCGCCGACAACGGCACGCTGGTGCGCAAGCTCGATCCGGCCAACACCGGCGAGAAGCTCGCCACCGTCGCTGCCGACGAGAAGAGCTTCCGCTGGGCGATGAACGAGGACCAGATGGCGACCGAGAAGCTCTCGGAAGGCATCCGCCTGTTCGCCAAGGACCTGCGCGCGCTGCGCACCCTGATCGCCAAGCGCCTCGAGGCCGGCGTCCCGGCCTGATCGGCACCCCGCTTTCGACTTCGAGCCGGCCGCCCCTTCGGCGGCCGGTTTTTTTTGTGCGTCGTGCATGGCCGAATCGTTGCCGCGCAAGGGGTTCTCGGCTTCAATATTTTTTGCGTGCAGTGTGTCGACAAATGATCCACAGTGCGTCGCGGACTTGCGCAAAGGGTTTCTCAGATGTGCCCCGGAACGCCGCCCGCGCCGATCGCACGAGGAACGATCACCATGCCGGATAGCCTGACGACGACCGCGCCGCGCCGCCTGAACCCGGTGCCGCATACGCGCGTGACCTTCCATGCGGGCTTTTGGGCCGAGCGCACGCGGGTCAACCGCGAGGTCACCATCCCGACCCAGTTCCAGCGGCTGGAGGAGGAGGGCTTCATCGAGGTACTCGACGTCGACCAGCCGCCGAAGCCGCTGGTCCGGCCGATCAACGAATACGGCCTGTCGATGCAGATGTTCTTCGATTCCGACTTCGGCAAGTGGATCGAGGCGGCGAGCTGCAGCCTCGCCACCCACCCTGATCCGGCGATCGAGGCGAAGATCGATTTCCTGGTCGAGAAGCTCGATCACGCCCAGCTCGCCGACGGCTATCTCAATTCCTGGTTCATCCGCCGCGATCCGGAGAAGCGCTGGACCAATCTGCGCGACTGGCACGAGATGTACTCGATGGGGCATCTCGTCGAGGGCGCCGTCGCCTATTTCCAGGCGACGGGAAAGCGCCGCTTCCTCGACGTGATGATCCGCTGCGTCGACCATCTCGCCAGCCGCTTCGGTCGCGAGCCGGGCAAGCTCCGCGGCTATGACGCGCATGAGGAGATCGAGCTGGCGCTGGTGAAACTCTTCCGCGCGACGGGCGAGCCCCGTTTCCTCGATCTCGCCCGCTATTTCATCGACGAGCGCGGCACGCAGGATCCGCATTTCTTCGACGAGGAGGCGAGGATCCACCCGGGCGGCAAGCCGTTCAATTTCGGTACTTACGAATACAGTCAGTCGCACAGGCCGGTGCGCGAGCAGGACCAGGTCGTCGGCCATGCCGTGCGCGCCATGTATCTCTACAGTGCCATGGCCGACCTCGCCGCCGAGGATGGCGACACCGCGCTGAAGGCGGCGCTCGACAAGCTCTGGAAGCATCTGACTGGCCGCCAGCTCTATGTCACCGGCGGCATGGGCCCGGCGGTCGAGAACGAGGGCTTCACCCGAGCCTTCGACCTGCCGAACGAGACCGCCTATGCCGAGACCTGCGCCGCCGTCTCTCTGGTGTTCTGGGCGCATCGCATGGCGGCGATCGACCTCGACGCGCGCTATGCCGACCACATGGAGCTGGCGCTCCACAATGGCGCGCTCTCCGGCGTCTCGCTGGCCGGCGATCGCTATTTCTACGAAAACCCGCTCGAGAGCCACGGCCAGCACCGGCGCTGGCTCTGGCACTATTGCCCCTGCTGCCCGACCAATCTCGCCCGCCTGGTCGCCTCGCTCGGCGGCTATATCGCGAGCCATGACGACGAGAACGTCGCGATCCACCTTTATGCCGCGTCGACGATCGACTTCGATGTCGGCGGCAAGGCGCTGCGCCTGACCCAGCAGACGGCCTATCCCTGGGATGGCGATATCCGCATCACGGTTGGTGCGCCCGAGCCGGTGCCGGCGACGCTCTGGCTCCGCATCCCCGGCTGGTGCCGCAAGGCGACGGTGACCGTCAACGGCGAGGTAGTCGACGTGGCCGGCGCGACCCGCAAGGGCTATTGCGGCATCAACCGGCGCTGGGAGGAGGGCGACGAGATCCGCCTCGCGCTCGACATGCCGGTCGAGCGGCTTCGCGCTCATCCCGATGTCGGCATGGACGCCGATCGTGTCGCGCTCCGGCGCGGGCCGGTGGTCTATTGCGTCGAGGAGACCGACAATCCCGCGCCGCCGCAGCATATGCGCCTGCTCGGGGAGGCGGCCGAGGTCCGCGATGCCCCCGACCTGCTCGGCGGCGTCGTGACGCTCGCCGTTCCCGCGACGATCGACCAGACGGCGGATTGGCGGGACACGCTCTACCGTCCCGAGCCGGCCGAGACCGTCCGGGGCACCTTGACCGCGATCCCCTATTTCGCCTGGGCCAATCGCGAGCCGGGCGCCATGCAGGTCTGGTTGCGCGCCGGGCGCTGAAGCGAGTGGTGCAGGGCCGTGCCGGTCGCGCGCTTGGCCCTGCGCAAGTCACCTCGGCCGTGCTACGCATCGGCCTGCCATCGGGAAGGCTGCGGGGGCAGCTCGGAGAAGCTGAATGCGTGTCGGAATCGTCGGGGCGGGGATCGTCGGAGTCGCGACCGCGCATGCGCTGCTGGACGAAGGGCACGAGGTCGATCTGATCGACCGCGAGGGCATTGCGGCCGGGACCTCGGCCGGCAATGCCGGCTGGATCGCCCATCTCGACATCATGCCGCTCGCTTCGCCCAAGGTCTGGCGCAACCTGCCGCGCTGGGCCTTCGATCCGCTTGGACCGCTTGCGATCCGGCCGAGCTACCTGCCGAGACTGGCGCCCTGGCTCGCCCGCTTTGTCGCGGCCAGCCAGCCTTCCCGCATCGAGGCGTCCGTCCGGGCGATCACCAGCCTGAACGGCATGGCGCTCGCCGCCTGGGAGCGGCGGCTGGAAGCGCTTGGCCTCCGCCATCACCTGCGCGAGCGCGGCCTGCTGTCGGTCTGGGCGGATGAGCGCGCCTTTCGCGCGACACTCCCGATGATCGAGCGGCAGCGCGGGCTCGGCACCCCGGTCGAGACGCTCGACGCCGTGGCGCTCCGGGCGCTCGAGCCGGCGCTTGGGCCGCGCGCGGTCGCCGGCGCGCTCTATCCAACCGGCAAGCATGTCTCCGATCCGCTCGACCTGACCCGGGCGCTCGGCCAGGCGGCGCTCGATCGCGGCGCGCAATTGCGCGGCTTCGAGATCCTCGCGATCCAGGAGCGGGGCGGCGAGGTCGCGATCCGCACCTCGCTCGACACGCTGGCGCTCTATGACCGGATCGTCGTTGCCGCCGGCGCCTGGTCGAAGCCGCTGGCGGCTTCGCTCGGCGACGCCGTGCCGCTCGATACCGAGCGCGGCTACAACGTCACCTTGCCTTCGGGCCGCCTTGGCCTCTCCCGGCCGATCATGTTCGAGGGCGAGGGCTTCGTGACGACGCAGCTCGCCAGCGGTGACCGCGTCGGCGGCCGCGTCGAGTTAGCCGGCCTCGAGGCCGCGCCCAACTTCAAGCGGGTCGACGCGATCCTGGGTCGGCTGCGGCGTTTCCTGCCCGAGGCGGATCTATCCGGCGGCACGCGCTGGATGGGCTTCCGTCCCTCGATCCCGGATTCGTTGCCGGTCATCGGCCGCGCCAGCCGCAACCCGAACGTCGTCTACGCCTTCGGCCATGCCCATCACGGCCTGACCCAGGCGGCGGCGACGGCCGAGCTGGTCGCCGCGCTCGTCGCCGATTGCCGGCCGCCGATCGATCTCGCCCCCTATTCTCCCGAACGCTTTGGAAAGAGGCTCTGAGCATGGCGCGTCACACCTTCGTCTGCATCGACGGCCACACCTGCGGCAATCCGGTCCGCGTCGTCACCGGCGGTTCGATCCCGGTGCTGAAGGGCGCGACGATGTTCGACAAGCGCCAGCATTTCCTGGCCGAGTTCGACTGGATCCGGAAGTCGCTCTGCTTCGAGCCGCGTGGCCATGACATGATGTCGGGCTCGATCCTCTACCCGCCGTCGAGCGACGCCTATGACGTGGCGATCCTGTTCATCGAGACCTCGGGCTGCCTGCCGATGTGCGGCCACGGCACGATCGGCACGGTGACGACGATCATCGAGCACGGCCTGGTGACGCCGAAGACGCCCGGCCTCTTGCGGCTGGAGACGCCGGCCGGCCTCGTCGAGGCGCGCTATGTCCAGAACGGCCCCTATGTCGACAGCGTGACGCTCACCAACGTGCCGTCCTTCCTGCTCGGCCGCGACTATGATGTCGAGGTCGACGGCATCGGCGCGCTCAAGGTCGATGTCGCCTATGGCGGCAATTTCTACGCGATCGTCGAGCCGCAGGAGAACTATGCGGACCTCTCGGATCTCGAACCCTCCGACATCGTCCGGCTTTCGCCAAAACTGCGCGCCGCTTTCAACGCGCGCCATGCGATCGTCCACCCCACGAACCCGGCGCTGAACCGGCTTACCCATGTGCTATGGACCGGAAAGCCCAAGAACGCCGGCTCCTCGGCCCGCAATGCCGTGTTCTACGGCGACAAGGCGATCGACCGCTCGCCCTGTGGCACCGGCACCTCGGCACGCGTCGCGCAGCTTCATGCGACCGGCCGGCTCCAGGA
>JAEWAD010000532.1 GCA_023391905.1 Pseudomonadota bacterium
CCCCGGAGACGCGCGGCCGAATTGTTTCCAGGGACTGCCGTCCGTCGCGAAAAAGCCGCGCCGGGTCCTCCCCCGCGGGTTGGATGAAACGAACCGCCCCGAAAGGCGAAAGTCTCCGGCGGACGGCTAGGCCGCCGCGAACTGGTCGTCGAAGGAATAGCCGGAGCCGCGCACGGTGCGGATCGGATCCTTGACCCGGCCGCGATTGACGGCCTTGCGCAGGCGGCCGATATGCACGTCGACGGTGCGCTCGTCGACATAGACGTCGCGCCCCCAGACCCCGTCCAGAAGCTGCTCGCGCGAGAACACGCGGCCGGGGCTCTTCATCAAATATTCGAGCAGGCGGAACTCGGTCGGGCCGAGATGCAGTTCGCGGCCCGAGCGGCGGACGCGATGCGTCTCGCGGTCCAGCTCGATATCACCGGCCTTGAGCAGCGTCGCGATCACCTCGGGCCGCGAGCGGCGCAGGATGGCGCGGACGCGGGCCATCAGCTCCGGCACCGAGAACGGCTTCACGACATAGTCGTCGGCGCCGGTGGCGAGGCCGCGGATGCGCTCCTGCTCCTCGCCGCGGGCGGTCAGCATGATCACCGGCAGGGTGCGGGTGGCGTCGCGCGCCCGCAGGCGCCGGCAAAGCTCGATGCCGGAGATGCCGGGCAGCATCCAGTCGAGCAGCAGCAGGTCGGGAACCGTCTCCAGCAGCCGCATCTCGGCATCGTCGCCGCGCGGCACCACCTCGACGGTATAGCCCTCGGCTTCAAGGTTGTAGCGGAGGAGGAGGCTCAGCGCCTCCTCGTCCTCGACGATCATCACGCGGGGGGTCATGAAGAAATATCCAGGTCTCTCGGCGCGTGGTTCAATTCTGCTCGTACGCGACGGCGGTGGTGCTGGACTCGTCCTGCTTCGGACGGTCTTCCTCGAGCACGCGGCCATTGACGACGTAGTAGATCGTCTCGGCGATGTTGGTGGCGTGGTCGCCGATGCGCTCGATGTTCTTGGCGCAGAACAGGAGATGCGTGCAGAAGGTGATGTTGCGCGGATCTTCCATCATGTAGGTCAGGAGCTCGCGGAAGAGCGACGTGTACATGGCGTCGATCTCTTCGTCACGCTTCCAGACCTGGTAGGCCTGGTCGACGTCGCGGGTCGCATAGGCGTCCAGCACGTCCTTGAGCTGGGCCAGCGACAGCTGGGCCATGTGCTCGACGCCGGTGTTGAAGCGCTTCGACTGGAACTGGCCGTCCAGCGCCATGACGCGCTTGGCGATGTTCTTGGCCAGGTCGCCGATGCGCTCGAGATCGCTCGAGATGCGCTGCACGCCGATGACCTCGCGCAGGTCCAGCGCCATGGGCTGGCGCCGCGCGATGATCATGACGGCCCGCTCCTCGCATTCGCGCTGCAGCGCGTCGAGCTTCTTGTCGTCGGCGATCACCTGCTTGGCGGTCTCGGTATCGACCCGCATCAGCGCGCCGACGGCGACGTCCACCAGGCGCTCCGCCATGCCGCCCATCTCGGCGATGCGGCGGGCGACGTCGTTCAGTTCATCATCGTAACGGGAAACAATATGCTCGGACATGTCGTGCTCCTACCCCCGGCCCGGCCTTAGCCGAAGCGTCCGGTGATGTAATCCTGGGTGCGCTTGTCGCTGGGCGAGGTGAAGATCTTCGCCGTCTCGTCGAACTCGATCAGCTCGCCGAGATACATGAAGGCAGTGTAGTCGGAGACGCGCGCCGCCTGCTGCATGTTGTGGGTGACGATGGCGATCGTGTAGTCGGTCGTCAGCTCGTCGATCAGTTCCTCGATCTTGGCGGTCGAGATCGGATCGAGCGCCGAGCACGGCTCGTCGAACAGCACCACTTCCGGCCGCACCGCGATGGTGCGGGCGATGCAGAGGCGCTGCTGCTGGCCGCCGGAGAGGCTGAGGCCGCTGGAGTTGAGCTTGTCCTTGACCTCGTTCCACAGCGCCGCGCGGGTCAGCGCCGCCTCGACGCGGCCGTCCATCTCCGAGCGCGAGAGGCTCTCGTAGAGGCGGATGCCGAAGGCGATGTTGTCGTAGATCGACATCGGGAACGGCGTCGGCTTCTGGAATACCATGCCGATGCGGGCGCGCAGCATGTTGCGGTCCTGGTCGGGGTCCAGCACGTTCTTGCCGTCGAACAGCACCTCGCCCTCGGCGCGCTGGCGCGGGTAGAGGTCGTACATGCGGTTCAGGACGCGCAGCAGGGTCGACTTTCCGCAGCCCGACGGACCGATGAAGGCGGTGACCTTCTTCTCGAAGAGCGGCAGGTTGATCGTCTTCAGCGCCTGGGTGTCGCCATAGAAGAACTTCAGGTTGCGGATCGAGACCTTCTCGGCCAAGCCGGTGGTGTTCATCGCGAGCTGGTTCATTTTTGAGCCTTGGGGCTGAGGAAGGCGCGCGCAACGATGTTGAGCGCAAGCACGGTGAAGGTGATGAGCAGGGCGCCGGTCCAAGCCAGCGACTGCCAGTCCTGATAGGGCGAGAGCGCGAACTGGAAGATCGTCACCGGAAGCGACGACATCGGCGCGTTCATGTTGGTGCTCCAGAACTGGTTGTTCAGAGCGGTGAAGAGCAGCGGTGCCGTCTCGCCGCTGACGCGGGCGATGGCGAGCAGCACGCCGGTGACGATGCCGGACATCGCCGCCTTGTAGGCGACATGCCGGATCATGATCGAGCGCGGCAGGCCGAGCGCGGCAGCCGCCTCGCGCAGCTGGTTCGGCACCAGGTTGAGCATGTCCTCGGTGGTGCGGACGACGACCGGGATGACCAGGATGGCGAGCGCCACGCAGCCGGCCCAGGCCGAGAAGTGGCCCATCTGCACGACCATCACCTCGTAGACGAACAGGCCGATGACGATCGACGGCGCCGCGAGCAGGATGTCGTTGATGAAGCGGACCACGGTGGTGATCTTGTTGCCGCGGCCATACTCCGACATGTAGGTGCCGGCGAGGATGCCGATCGGCGTGCCGATGACGACGCCGCCCACGGTCATGAGCAGGCTGCCCCAGATGGCGTTGAGCAGGCCGCCGGCCGAACCCGGCGGCGGGGTCATTTCCGTGAAGACCGCGAGCGAGAGGCCGCTGACGCCCTTGTAGAGCAGCGCCGAGAGGATCAGCACGAGCCAGGCCAGGCCGAACAGGGTGGCGGCGACCGAGAGCGACAGGAGGATGCCGTTGCCGCGCCGGCGGCGACGGTAGAGCGCCTGGGCCTCGGGCGTGGAGGCGGCGGAGAAGCCGGACGAGACGGAGGTGCCGAGAGTGCTTGCCATGATCGCGCGCCTCAGTTGCCGGCCTTGACGTTCATGCGCAGCAGCAGCAGGCGCGCCGCGGCGAGAACGATGAAGGTGATGATGAAGAGGATGAGGCCGAGCGCGATCAGCGACGAGGTGTAGAGGTCGCCCACCGCTTCGGTGAACTCGTTGGCGATCGAGGCCGAGATCGTCGTGCCGGGCGCCATGATCGAGGCCGAGATCTTGTGCGCGTTGCCGATGACGAAGGTGACCGCCATGGTCTCGCCGAGCGCGCGGCCGAGGCCGAGCATGACGCCGCCGATGACGCCGACCCGGGTATAGGGCAGCACCACCTTGGTGACGACTTCCGAGGTCGTGCAGCCGAGGCCGTAGGTAGCCTCCTTCAGCACGGGCGGGACGGTGTCGAACACGTCGCGGGTGATCGAGGTGATGAAGGGCAGCACCATGATCGCCAGGATGAAGCCGGCGGTGAGGACACCGATGCCGTAGGGCGGGCCGGCGAACAGGCTGTTCAGCACCGGGATCGGCGCGAACAGCGAGATCAGGAAGGGCTGGACGGTGGTCTGGAAGAAGGGCGCGAAGACGAACAGGCCCCAGATGCCGTAGATGATCGAGGGGATGCCGGCGAGCAGCTCGACGGCGATGCCGATCGGGCGCTTCAGCCAGGGCGGGCAGAGCTCGGTCAGGAAGATGGCGATACCGATGCCGACGGGAACGGCGATCAGCAGCGCGATGAGGGAGGTGATGATCGTGCCGTAGATCGGCGACAGCGCGCCGAACTTCTCGGTCACGGGGTTCCAGGACTGCGAGGTCAGGAAGCCGAGACCGAACTCCGACAACGCCGGAAGGGATCCGTGGATCAGCGACAGGATCACGCCGCCGAGGAGCAGCAGGACCGTCAGCGCGGCGCCGAAGGTCAGTCCCCTGAACGTGGCGTCGCCGGTCCTGAACCGCCGCATGCGTTTGAGCCTGGCGCTATCCATGCCGGCGCTGGTCACGCCTGTCATCGCTGCATCGACCATGTTGTTTTCCCGGCTCCGCATACGGACCCATTTGCTGAAAGTGGGAAGAGGGGCCGAACGCCCCTCTTCCCTTGATTGAACCTAGTTGGCCGCGAACACCGGCTTGCCGTCGGCGTCGACGATGTTCTTCGCCCACGTCGCCTTGATGTTGGCGACGACGCTGTCCGGCAGCGGAATGTAGTGCAGCTCCTCGGCCATCGCGTCGCCCTTGGCATAGGCCCAGTCGAAGAACTTGAGGGCTTCGGCGACATCCGCCGGCTTGTCCGGCTTGGCGTAGACGAGGATGAAGGTGGTGGCGGTGATCGGCCAGGAAGCCTCGCCCGGCTCGTTCGTCATCGTGACGTAGTAGCCCGGAGCATTGGCCCAGTCGACATTCGCGGCGGCGGCGGCAAAGTTGGCCGCGTCCGGAGCGACGGTCTTGCCGTCCTTGTTGATCAGCTTGGCGTAGGACATGCCGTTCTGGGCGGCGAAGGCGTACTCGACATAGCCGATCGAGCCCTGGGTCTGGCCGACATTGGCGGCGATGCCCTCATTGCCCTTGGCGCCGATGCCGACCGGCCACTCGACGGCCGAGGCAGCGCCGACTTCGTCGGCCCAGGCCTTCGAGACCTGCGACAGGTAGGTGGTGAACACGAAGCTGGTGCCCGAACCGTCCGAGCGGCGCACGACGGCGATCGCCATGTCCGGCAGCTCGAGCGACGGGTTGAGCTTCTTGATCGCCTCGTCGTTCCACTTGGCGAGCTTGCCCTGGAAGATGTCGGCGAGCGTCTGGCCGTCGAGGACGAGCTCGCCCGGCTTCAGGCCCGGCACGTTGATGATCGGCACGACGCCGCCGATGACCGTCGGGAACTGCACCAGACCGGCCTTCTCGAGCTCTTCCGGCTTCAGCGGGGCGTCGGAGGCACCGAAGGTGACCGTCTTCGCCTTGATCTGCTTGATGCCGCCACCGGAACCGATCGACTGGTAGTTCATACCGGTGCCGGTTTCCTTCTTATAGGCGTCAGCCCACTTGGCGTAGACCGGATAGGGGAAGGTCGCGCCGGCGCCGGAGATGTCGGCGGCCTGGGCCGAGCCGAAGCCGATCGTGGCGGCGACAAAGCCGGCGGCGAGTGCGAAGTTCTTGAAATTCACCTGACGTCTCCCTGACGAAGGTTCCGGGACTTGCGGTTGCTTGTCCCCGCCGTGTCGACCGGGACGCGAGGGGACCCTAGAGCCGGCAGGTAATCGTTCTATGACGATACCATTACTGTTTTGTGACAGTCCAACGACCTGAAATCAAACAGCTTTCCGCGCTTCGACAGAATCGGGGATGCTGAGCGCCGTGGTGAATGCGACGGTGAAGGTGGCCCCCTCGCCGGCCTTGCTTTCGATCAGCAGGCGGGCGCGATGGCGGTTCAGGATGTGCTTGACGATGGCGAGGCCGAGGCCCGTGCCGCGCTGCGCGTGGCTCGCCTGGATGTCGGCGCGATAGAAGCGCTCGGTCAGCCGCGGCAGGTGTTCGGCCGGGATTCCGGCGCCGAAATCGCGCACCGAGACGACCGGACCGCCGCGCCCGTCGACGGGGGCGCGCGCCGTCACCAGCACGCGCTTGCCGGACTGGCCGTACTTGCAGCCGTTCTCGATCAGGTTCTGGAACACCTGCACCAGTTCGTCGCGATCGGCCGGCACGACGAGCGGCGCGTCCGGCAGATCCGTCTCGATCGTCACGCCGAGCTCGCGCGCCTGCGGCTCCAGCGCGTCGACGACGCCGCGGATCACCCGCACCACGTCGACCGGCGTCTCGGGCCGCATATGCGCCTTCATCTCGATGCGCGACAGCGACAGGAGATCGTCGATCAGCCGGCTCATGCGCGTCGCCTGGTCGTGCATGATTCCGAGGAAGCGCTCGCGCGCCGCCGCGTCGTCGCGCGCCGGTCCCTGCATCGTCTCGATGAAGCCCGAGAGCGAGGCGAGCGGCGTGCGCAGCTCATGGCTGGCATTGGCGACGAAATCGGCGCGCATCCGCTCCACCGCGCGTTCCCGCGTGCGGTCCGACAGCAGCAGCACCACGCGCCCGCCATCCGAGAGCGGCGGCTCCATTGGGATGGCGTGCACCAGCAGGTCGCGCGGCACCGGCACCGGCAGGGCGATGTCCACTTGGCGGGCGCCGCCGCCGGCGAGCGCGAGGTCCAGCGCATCGGCCAGCGCGGGGTGGCGCAGCAGCGCCGCCACGTCGCCGATGCCGGCCTGTCCCCCGCCCCCGTGCCCGTGCCCGCTGGCGCCGAACAGCGC
>JAEWAD010000020.1 GCA_023391905.1 Pseudomonadota bacterium
GGGCGAGGCCGCGCCGGCCCGCAAGCCGCGCAAGTCGACCAAGTCCGCCGAGGCCGCCGCCGCGCCGACCGTGGCGCCTGAGCAGCCCGTCGCCGTGCCCGCGACCGAAGAGTCCAAGACATGAGCGACAAACCGACGACCGAAGAAGACGAGATCGAAGCGAGCCGCATGCCGCTGATGGAGCATCTGATCGAGCTGCGCTCGCGGCTGATCAAGACGCTGGTGGCCGTGCTCCTCGCCTTCCTGGTCTGCTTCTATTTCGCCGGCACGATCTACAACATCCTCGTGCTTCCCTATGAATGGGCGGTGGGACCGGCGCAGGACGTCAAGCTGATCTACACGGCGCCGCAGGAATATTTCCTGACGCAGATGAAGCTGGCGCTGTACGGGGCGGTTTTCATCGCCTTCCCGGTCATCGCCATGCAGATCTACAAGTTCGCGGCGCCCGGCCTCTACAAGCATGAGAAGCAGGCCTTCGTGCCCTATCTCATCGCGACGCCGGTGCTGTTCCTCATCGGCGCGGCGCTCGTCTATTTCCTCGTGCTGCCGATGGCGCTGCACTTCTTCCTGTCGTTCCAGCAGACCGGCGGCGAGCACAAGGCGCAGATCGAGGCGCTGTTCAAGGTCAACGAGTATCTCGGCCTGATCATGACGCTGACGCTCGCGTTCGGCATCGTGTTCCAGCTGCCGGTGGTGTTGACGCTGCTCGGCCGGGCCGGCGTCGTCACCAGCCAGATGCTGAAGGACAAGCGGCGCTATGCGATCGTCATCGCCTTCGTCATCGCGGCGGTGCTGACGCCTCCGGACGTGATCAGCCAGATCTCGCTCGCGATACCCGCCATGCTGCTCTACGAGATCTCCATCTATTCCGTCCGGATGGTCGAGCGGAAGCGCTCCGAGGCCACGGCCGAGGATACGGACGGGGAAAGCGCCGACGCCTAGTCGCGGTCGCGACCAAACCATCTCCAAGCCGCGTCGCCCCAGGGCGGCGCGGCTTTTTGCTGACTGGAGCCTTGCGCCGCCGCTTTCTGGCCCCCGTGCCACGCTCGCGGGTTGATCCGCCGCGCCACTCACACTATCCGTCATCCGGCGATGTCTTCGCTCTTCTGCGGCCGGGATGACGGCCGCCTTCTGCTCGAGGCTTGATCATGCTCGATATCAAATGGATCCGCGAAAACCCCGAGGCGCTGGACCGTGCGCTTGCCAGTCGTGGGGCCGAGCCGATCTCGTCGACGCTGATCGCCCTGGACGAGGCGCGCCGTGCCCATATCGTCAAGGTGCAGGCCGCGCAGGAGCGCCGCAACGCCGCCTCCAAGGAGATCGGCAAGGCGAAGGGCGCCAAGGACGAGGAGACCGCCCAGCGGCTGATGGCCGAGGTCGCCACGCTCAAGGAATTCCTGGCCCATGCCGAGGACGAGGAGCGCCGCCTCAACAAGGAGCTCGACGACGCGCTGGCGGTGATCCCGAACGCGCCGCTCGAGGATGTGCCCTTCGGCAAGGACGAAGCCGACAACGTCCCGTATTTCGGTCGCAACCTGACCGAAGAGCAGGCCGCCGTCACTCGCCCGAAGAAGCGCGTGCACAGCTTTGAGTCGAAAGAGCATTTCGATATCGGCGAGGCGCTCGGCCAGATGGATTTCGAGGCTGCCGCCCGGATCTCGGGCAGCCGTTTCGTCGTGCTGAAGGGCCGGCTTGCCCGGCTCGAGCGCGCCATCGGCCAGTTCATGCTCGACCTGCACACCACCGAGCATGGCTATACCGAAGTGCAGCCGCCGCTTCTGGTCAAGGATGATGCGCTGTTCGGTACGGCCCAGCTGCCGAAGTTCGCCGAAGATCTGTTCAAGGCCGGCGAGCAGCACTGGCTGATCCCGACCGCCGAGGTGCCGCTGACCAATCTCGTCCGCGAGAGCATTCTCGACGAGAAGGAGCTGCCGCTCCGCTTTACGGCGCTGACGCCGTGCTTCCGTTCGGAGGCGGGTTCTGCCGGCCGTGACACGCGCGGCATGTTGCGCCAGCATCAGTTCAACAAGGTCGAGCTCGTCTCGATCACCACGCCGGAGACGTCGATCGACGAGCATGAGCGCATGCTCTCCTGCGCCGAGGCGGTGCTGAAGCAGCTCGATCTGCACTATCGTGTCGTCACGCTCTGCACCGGTGACATGGGCTTCGGCTCGCGCAAGACCTATGACATCGAGGTCTGGCTGCCGGGACAGAACACCTATCGCGAGATCTCGTCCGTCTCGGTCTGCGACGACTTCCAGGCGCGCCGCATGAACGCGCGCTATCGTCCGGGCGGCGAGAAGGGCACCCGTTTCGTGCACACGCTGAACGGCTCGGGCACGGCCGTCGGCCGCGCGCTGATCGCCGTGATGGAGACCTACCAGAACGAGGACGGCACGATCACGGTGCCGTCGGCGTTGAAGCCCTATATGGGCGGGCTCGACAAGGTCGGGGCGGCGTAGCCGCTCCAGCCCGGGCCGCGGCCCGATCTCTCGGCTTCCTCTCGACCGGCACTCAGACGAATAGCGAAGGCTGACCAGACATGCGTATCCTGATCACCAATGACGACGGCATCCATGCTCCGGGCCTGGCGGTCCTCGAGCGCATCGCTCGGACGCTGTCGGACGATGTCTGGGTGGTCGCGCCGGAGACCGACCAGTCGGGCCTGGCGCATTCGCTGACGCTGAACGATCCGCTGCGCCTGCGCCAGGTTGCGGAACAGACCTACGCGGTCCGCGGCACGCCGACGGACTGCGTGATCATGGCGGTGCGCAAGGTCATGGACCGTGCGCCCGACCTCGTCCTCTCCGGCGTCAATTCCGGGCAGAATGCCGCCGACGACGTGACCTATTCGGGCACCGTCGCCGGCGCCATCGAGGGCACGCTGCTGGGCATCCCCTCGATCGCGCTGAGCCAGGCCTATGATTTCGCCGACGGGCGCCGGGTGATCCCTTGGGAGACCGTCGAGGCGCATGCGCCGCGCATCCTGAAGAAGCTGATCGAGCGCGGCTGTCCGCGCGGCGTGCTCTACAACCTGAACTTCCCGAACCGCGCACCGGGCCTGGTGGCCGGCGTCGAGGTCACCTCGCAGGGCGTCGTCACGCATGGCCTCACGGTCGACGAACGCAATGACGGCCGGGGCAATCCCTATTTCTGGCTGAAGCATCGCCGGATCGACGAGGAGCATGCCGCAGGGACCGACGTCGACGCGCTGCGGCGCGGCGTCATTTCCGTCACGCCGCTCCGACTCGACATGACGGCCTACGACCAGGCGCACGAGCTGAAGGCCCTGTTCGACTGATCGAGCGAAATCGACGAGCGCGCCGCGTGCACTAAGACGGCGTTTACCACCTCTGCCGCATGACTAGCTACAAGTAGGCGAGGGCGCGTAGCGTATGGCACTCGGAGCGGTTCAGTTCCACCCTGTGGACGAGGATGCGGTCGACGACGGTTTCGTCCCGATCGCGTCCTTCCTTCTGCGCATGCGGCAGTTCGGCATCATGGATCGCCGCATGGTCGACGCGTTCGAGTCGATCCCGCGCGAACAGTTCATGTCGTCCGACGGAAGGCGGGCGCCGCTCTTCGCCGAGCGGCCGCAGCCGATCGATTGCGGCCAGCTCAACACCCCGCCCATTCTCGCCGCCCGCATGATCGAGGCGCTTGCGCCGACGACGCGCTGTCGCGTGTTCGAGGTCGGGACGGGGACTGGCTATCTGACGGCGGTGCTCTCCCGCCTGTCGCGCCGGGTCTATACGATCGATCGCTTCCGTACCCTGGTGGCGGCGGCGCAGAACCGGTTCGAGATGCTCCGGATCGGCAATATCAGCTCCAGCTTCGGCGACGGCCTGATCGGCTGGCCGGACAAGGGGCCGTTCGACCGGATCATCTGCTCGGCCTCGGCGCCGGCGGTGCCGCAGGCCTTCGTCGAGTCTCTGACGACCAGCGGCACGCTGGTGATGCCGATCGGCCCCGATGACGGCATCCAGACCATGACCCGCTTCATGCGGGTCGATCGCCAGCTGGTGGCGACGCCCATCTGCCCGGTACGCATGGTGCCGCTGATCCGGGGCAGGGCGGCCGCCCTCTGATCCTCTTCCGATTGTCGAGGCGACGTGATTCGCGGCCGGGCTGTGCCGGCGCCGGGTCGCGCCACGACGCGTTCGCGACCTTAACCGTATCGTCGACCGGGGGTGCGCGCTGACCGCGGGAAAACCGCCGGATTTGCGGCGGTGCGGCACGGGTTGCATCGGTTGCAGATGAAATTCCGCTTCGTGCTTAAGTCTTTATAAACGTTACCAGCGTTTAGTGGCGTCATGTGTGGTGTGGCGTTGCGAGTAGGCTCGATGTGCAGAAATGTCTCCTCTTTTCGGTCTCGGACTCTCTCCCAGGTTGCGTTCGTCGCGCTGCTCGCGGGTCTGACGGCAGCCTGTAGCTCCGACGGCTCGCGTTACGGTTCGATCTTCACCGGCAGCACGGCCAACCAGAAGCAGATCATCGGCGGCAATCAGCCGATGCCCGCGCCGGTTGACTACAGCTACAGCAATGACGTCGTGACCGCGCCGGCGCCGTCGCGCTCGGTGGCGCGTTCCGATCTGCCGCCGATGCTCCCGGGTGTCCAGCAGGGCGGGCAGCAGGTTGCCGCCGCGCCGTCCTATGGCGCGCCGCAGGCTTACAATCCGCCCGGCGCCTATACCCCGCCGGCCCAGTCCGCGCCCACCCAGGTCGCCTCCGCTGCGCAGCCGCCGCGCAGCAGCGCCGGCTGGTCGACGGAAAACGCGACCGTGGTGACGCTCGGACCCGGCGAGACGATGTCCTCGGTGTCGCGCCGCTACGGTGTTCCGATCAAGGAACTCGCCCGCGTCAACAACATCGCCAACCCGTCCCAGGTCGGCGCCGGCACCCGGCTGACCATCCCGACCTACGGCGTTGCGGGCGGTGCTGCCTCTGCGCCGGCGCAGAGCGCCCAGCTCGTGGCCAGCGCCGCTCCGGCTGCGCAGGGCAAGCCCGTCTCGCCCGAGAGCGGCTCGCTCAACGGCCTGCACACGGTTTCGCCGGGCCAGACGCTGTCCTCGATCGCGCGGCTCTACGGCATCAGCGCCAAGGATATCGCGAGCGCCAACAACCTGACCTCGACCAACCAGCTGAAGTCGGGCCAGACGCTCCGCATTCCTGGCAAGGGCGAGAATCCGCAGGCCGTGGCGCTGCGTTCCGATCCGGCGCGTCGCGAGGAGAAGCCGCGCGGCGACGATCCGAACGCCAAGCCGGTTGCCGCCAATGCGCCGCAGAAGGCGTCCGATCCGGTCACGACGGCTGCCGTCACGAAGCCCGATTCGGGTCTCTCCGAGGCCGCCTCGATCACCAAGCCGGCCGCGAACGCGCCGGTCGCCTATGCGCCGCCGTCGGATGACAAGGCCGGCGCCACCAATGCCAGCCTGGATCCGGGCTCGGCCAATGGCACGACCTTCCGCTGGCCGGTGCGTGGTCGCATCATCACGGGCTTCGGCGCTTCGGCGACGGGCGAGAAGAATGACGGCATCAACCTTGCCGTGCCGGAGGGCACGTCGATCAAGGCGGCCGAGGCCGGCACCGTCATCTATGCGGGCAGCGAGCTGGAGGGCTACGGCAACCTGGTGCTCGTGCGCCATGCCGATGGCTGGGTCTCGGCCTACGCCCACAACAGCAAGATCCTGGTCAAGCGCGGCGACACCGTGCGCCGTGGCCAGATCATCTCGCAGGCCGGTTCGTCGGGCTCGGTCAATGCGCCGCAGCTGCACTTCGAGCTCCGCCGCGGTTCGAAGCCGGTCAACCCGCTGGATTACCTCCAGAGCTGACCGACTGATCCTTGGCCGACCGACCTCGTCTCGTGAGGGTCGGTCGGTCACTAAGCTGGTGGGGCGGCTTCAGCCCTTCAGAGCGACCCCAAGTCGCCCCGCCAGATCCTGGACATACTGCCAGGCCACGCGACCGGAACGCGCCCCGCGCGTCGTCGCCCACTCCAGCGCCTCGGCGCGCAGGACTTCCGGCTCCACCTTCAGCCCGTAGTGCTCGGCATAGCCGTTGACCATGGCGAGATAGTCGTCCTGGCTGCACTTGTGGAAGCCGAGCCACAGCCCGAACCGATCCGACAGCGACACCTTCTCCTCGACCGCCTCGCCGGGATTGATCGCCGTCGAGCGCTCGTTCTCCATCATGTCGCGCGGCAGCAGGTGGCGCCGGTTCGACGTCGCGTAGAAGACGACGTTGTCCGGACGCCCCTCGACGCCGCCGTCCAGCGCCGCCTTCAGCGACTTGTAGGACGTGTCGTCATTGTCGAAGGACAGGTCGTCGCAGAACAGGATGAAGCGGCGGTCGAGGCCGCGCACCAGCGTCATCAGCTCGGGCAGGCTGTCGATATCCTCGCGATGGATCTCGATCAGCTTCATCGGTTGGCCGCCGGGCAGCTTCGAGAGGTCGCCGTTGATCGTGGCGTGCGCCGCCTTGACCAGCGAGCTCTTGCCCATGCCCCGGGCGCCCCAGAGCAGGACGTTGTTGGCCGGCAGGCCGCGCGCGAAGCGGTCGGTGTTGTCGACGAGGATGTCGCGGACGCGGTCGACGCCCTTCAGCAGCACCATCTCGACGCGGTTGACCCGCGGCACCGGCTGCAGCGTGCCGGTCGAGGCCTGCCACACGAAGGCATCAGCGGTGTCGGGGTCGAATTTCGGGCGTGCCGGCGGCACCGCCCGTTCGATCAGCGCGATGAGCCGGTCGAGACGATCGGCGACGGACTTCAAGGGATCTTCTGTCACAGTGCATTTCCTCGCACCGCACCTTACCTCACGCGGGTCGCGAGGCCTGCGGGCGGCGCCGGCAGCTTGGGGTGGAAGCGTACGAACGATGGCGAAGGCCCCGTTCGGCCGTCCGGATGATCGCTTCCTGCCCTCGGGCGGAGGCTTCGGGCGACATTCGCCACTATCATGCCGGCGCGGCCATTTGCAAAGGCTTGCCGCGTCGTTATATTCCGCGCCGTTTCGCGAACCGCTGTCTCTCCCTAAGTGATGGTCGGAGCAAACGACGCATCCAGACCTGACGGGCCATCAGCGGACCCGCCAAAGCCCAGAGGGAGCATCCTTTTCCATGTTCATCACCCCCGCCTTCGCCCAGGCAGCCGGTGCCGCGCCCGGTGGCGCCGATCTGCTGATCCAGTTCGTGCCGTTCATCTTCGTCTTCGCGATCATGTGGTTCCTGATGATTCGCCCGCAGCGGCAGAAGCAGAAGGCGCACCAGGAGATGATCAAGGGCGCGCGCCGGGGCGATACCGTCGTTCTGTCGGGCGGTCTGATCGGCAAGATCAACAAGGTGGTGGATGACTCCGAGATCCTGCTGGAGATCGCCGAGGGCGTCCGCGTCCGCGTTTCGCGCGCCGCGATCGCCGACGTGCGCGCCAAGGGCGAGCCGGCCAAGGACGGCGAGTAAGCCATCCGCGCTCCCCTGATGTAACGGCTCGCCTGAGGGCCGCACTCGACTGGAACGGTTTCCATGCTGCATTTCACACGCTGGAAGATGATCTCGATCCTGACGGTAGTCATCGTCGGGCTCCTGATCGCTCTTCCCAATCTGTTTTCCAAGGAAACCGTTGATTCCTGGCCGAGCTGGGTGCCGAAGCGGCAGCTGGTTCTCGGCCTGGACCTTCAGGGGGGCGCCTATCTGCTCTACCAGGTCGACAAGCAGGACTACGTGCAGAAGCGCCTGCGCACGCTTGTCGGCGACATTCGCAAGTCGATGCTCGACGAGCCGCGCATTGGCTATTCGGGTCTCGGCGTGCAGGGCCAGGGCGTGCAGTTCCGCGTCCGCGACCTGTCGCAGCTGCCGGAGGTCCGGAAGCGGCTCGAGCTGCTCCAGAATCCGCTCGGCACGTCGGCGCTCGGCGGCCCGGGCGTCAATGAATTCGATCTCGACGTCGGCAGCGATGGCCTTGTCCGCATGGCATATTCGGAGGCCGGCCTCGATCAGCGCGTGCGCCAGATCGTCGACCAGTCGATCGAGGTCATCGGCCGCCGTATCGACCAGCTCGGCACGGTCGAGCCGTCGATCCAGCGCCAGGGCTCGGACCGCATCCTCGTCGAGGCTCCCGGCCTCGGCGATCCGGAGCGCCTGAAGACGCTCGTCGGACAGACCGCGCAGCTGACCTTCCATCTCGTCGACACGGGCTCCTCGCCCGAGGGCGCGCGCAAGCCCGGCACCATCGTTCTCGATTCGACCGACACGCCGCCGGTTCCCTACGTGCTCGAGGAAGCGCCGCTTCTGACGGGCGAGGACCTGGCCGACGCGCAGGCGACCTTCGACTCGCGCACCAACGAGCCCGTCGTCTCGTTCCGCCTGTCGAGCACCGGCGCCCGCATCTTCGGCGAGGTCACGCAGAAGAACGTCAACCGGCCCTTCGCCATCGTCCTCGACGACAAGGTGATCTCCGCCCCGGTCATCCGTGAGCCCATCCTCGGCGGCTCCGGCCAGATCAGCGGCAATTTCTCGATCCAGTCCGCCAACGACCTGGCGATCCTGCTGCGCGCCGGTTCGCTGCCGGCGAAGCTGACCATCGTCGAGGAGCGCAGCATCGGTCCGGGTCTCGGCGCCGACTCGATCGCCGCCGGCAAGCTCGCCTCGATCATCGCTACCGTCGCCGTCTGCGCCTTCATGGTGCTGACCTACGGCCTGCTCGGCTGGATTGCCAACATCGCGGTGATCGTGAACGTCGTCTTGATCTTCGCGGTCATGACGCTGCTCGGGGCGACCCTGTCGCTGCCCGGTATCGCGGGCGTCATCATCACGGTCGGTACGGCGGTGGACGCCAACGTGCTGATCTACGAGCGCATACGCGAGGAGTTCAGATCGGGGAGATCGGCGATCGCGTCGATCGATGCCGGCTTCCACAAGGCGCTCGGTACCATTCTTGACGCGAACGTGACGACCCTGATCGCTGCACTTGTGCTGTTCTATCTCGGCTCCGGCCCGATCCGCGGCTTCGCCGTCACCCACGCCATCGGCGTCGCGACGACTATCTTCACGGCGTTCACCTTCACCCGCCTCATGGTGGCGATGTGGGTGCGCTGGCGTCGTCCGACCAAGATCACGCTCTGAGGACGAAATCCCATGGCACATTTTCGTATCGTCCCGGACCAGACCAACATCCCGTTCATGCGGATGCGGAAGTGGACGTTCCCGCTCGCCGCGTTCCTGTCGATCATGTCGGTGGTGCTGTTCTTCTCCATCGGCCCGAACTACGGCATCGACTTCCTCGGCGGCACGGTCATCGAGATCCAGACCAAGGAAGAGCATCCCGATCTCGGCAGCCTGCGCACGAAGCTGAACGGCCTCGGCCTCGGTGACGTGCAGGTGCAGACCATCGGCGCCGACGACTCGATCATCATCCGCATCGGCCAGCAGGACGGCGGCGAGGAGGCCCAGCAGGCCGCGATCAGCAAGATCCGCACCGCTCTGGCCGACGAGGCCGAGTTCCGGCGTACCGACATCGTCGGACCGCGCGTCTCGGGTGAGCTCGCCTTCAACGGATCGATGGCGCTGCTCGCGACCTTCGCGGCGATCGCCGTCTATGTGTGGTTCCGCTTCGAGTGGCAGTTCGCCGTCGGATCGTTCATCTCGGCCGCCAACGTCGTGGTGATGACCTTCGGCTTCTATGTGGTCACGCAGCACGAGTTCAACCTGACCTCGCTCGCCGCGGTGCTGACTACCATCGGCTACTCGCTGAACGACACGGTCGTGGTCTATGACCGTATCCGGGAGACGCTCCGCAAGTACAAGAAGATCGCGATCGGCGACCTGATCGACCGCGCCATCAACGACATGCTCGGCCGTACCGTGATCACCACGGTGACGACCCTGATCGCGCTGTTCTCGCTCTATTTCTTCGGCGGCGAGGTCATCCAGTCGTTCACGGCGGCCATGATCTTCGGCGTGCTGGCGGCGATCTTCTCGTCGGTCTGCGTCGCGGCGCCGATCCTGATCTATTTCGGCCTGCGTCCGGACAGCCTGACCAAGAAGCAGAACGTGGAGGCGGCCGGCAAGGCCTGAGCGTCATGGCGCTTTTCACGCGGCCCTCGAAGTCGCTGCGGCCGCAGCACTTTCCCGGCCAGGCCCCGATCGACGTCTATGGCGACGGAGTCTTCCGCTTCGCGGAGATGTCGCACGATGGCTCGCTGCTCTGCGTGCCGAGCGGCGTCTATGGCTGGCCGGTGACCCAGGTCTCGGAGATCACCGAGGAACTGCTCGCCGAGGTCTTTGCCGAGGCGGCCGACATCGACATCCTGGTGCTCGGTTGCGGCCGCGATATCGCGGCCGTGCCGAAGGG
>JAEWAD010000093.1 GCA_023391905.1 Pseudomonadota bacterium
GGCGAAGGCCGTGTCGACCGCATCGCCCTTCCAGACAATGCCGATCGCGGCGAGCGTCGCGATCCCGAGGACCAGGAGCAGCGGCCAGAACAGCGAGCGCCGCTCGACCAGATCCTCGTCGTCAAAATCGTCCTGCATCATCCGACCCGCCCCCTTCCCTGCGGCGGACCGACGCCGCGCGGACCGCCTCGACCGTCGCGCGCCGTCATCCCGCGTTGGGGAAGCGGCGCCGTCGGGTCACTTGATCCTGCCGTAGGCGGCGGAGAAGCCCGCCAGCGACATCGGCAGCTTGATCGGTTCCTTGTTCAGGTTCTGGAAGGTGACGTTGAAGGTCTTGCCCCGGACCATCGCGTCGAGCAGCGCATCCGAAAGCGGCGCGCCGGCATAGCAGCCGCCCGCGTCGCAGGTCTGCAGCGGCAGCGTCTCGGCCGCCGCGCCATCGACGTCGAGGGCGACGCCACCGGCGAGCGACAGGCCGAGCGGACCGCGGATCATCAGGACCGGCTTGCGCGTTTCCGCCGGCACGCGGACCGTGACCGAGCCGACCAGCTGGCCCGAGCCGGAGAGCACGGCGCGCTGCTCCATCTGGCATTCCAGCGCCTCGGATCGGGCCGGCCCCTGGCAGGCGCTGATCCAGTTCGGCGGCGCTGGCTTGTCCTGGGCCGCCTCCTTGGCCGCCTCCTGGGCCGCCGCCAGCGGCGCGCCGAGCAGCAGCGCCGCCACCGGCAACCCGCGCAGCAAGCCACGTGAAAGAAGTGCAGTCATCTGATTCCCCCGAGCTGATGGCGAAGTGTCGCCGCAGTCCGAGCCGGCGACAAGGGACGCGGTCACACGGCCGCGCCGCGACCTGCGGTACCCCCAATGCGAAAGCCGCCGGACGGGCCGGCGGCTCTCTTTGGTTCAGGCTGGACGCCTACCAGGCCCAGTTGACGCCGATCTTGCCGGTGCCGCCGACATAGTCGTCGCCGAAGCGCAGATCCGCCTTGGCGAAGCCGGTCCATCCGCTCTTGGTCGAGAAGATGTTGATGCCGGCGCCCACCTCGCCGAAGACGTCCGGCGCGTCGTCCTCGACAACCAGGCCCGGGCCGCTGGAGAAGAACACGCTGTTGTCGCTCAGGAGATTGCCGGCGATGCCGACGCTCAGATAGGGATCGTACTTGACCCCGTCCTTCAGGCTCGAGCCGCCGAAGCGCGCGCCGAGCTTGCCCTCGAGGCCGTCGCCGTCGTCGAAGCGGACCGGCGTGCCGGCGACGGTGACGTCGTCGATCGAGCTGTGGGCGTAGGCAAGGCTGGCGTTCGGCTCGATGAACATGCCGGTCGACGTGAAGTAGCGGTAGCCGGTCTCGACCCGCACGCCGATGGTGGTCGAGTCGGTGTCGCTGTCGGAGCCGGCGACGTTATAGTCGGCCTTCAGGAAGTCGCCCTTGACCAGGCCGTCGACATAGAGCCCGCCCTTGACCCAGCTGGCGTACACGCCGACCTGCGGACCGGAGAAGCGGACGCTGTCGCCGGAGTTGAAGTCGGCGTTGCTCGAGACATAGCCGCCCAGCACGCCAGCGATCAGCACGCCGTCTGCGACATTGCCCTCGAACTCGTGGTCGAGGCCGACCTGGAAGCCCCAGAGCGTCTGGTCATAGCCGGTGTCGATCGTCACCGACTGGTTCTGGAACGGCGTGATCGTCCGTTCCGTGCTGCGCTCGGCACCATTGCCGATGAAGCGGCCCCAGATGCCGGTCTTCTTGGCCGGGTCGCCCGGCCCCTGCTGCGAGCTGACGCGGAGGTCGCCCGCCCGGTCGATCCAGCTGTCGGAGGTCGTGTTCCAGATGCCCTGGGCGAGACCGGCGAATTCGGAGAGCGCATAGGCGCTGCCGTCGGCATAGCTCGCCAGCACCCAGCTCTTCGAGCCGGCCGGTGCCGGGGAGTCCGGCTCGTCGAGGAAGAGGTCGTAGCGGAACAGCCCGCGATCGATCGGCCCGTTGGCGAGATAGAAGTCGCCGAGCGCGGTGTTGCCGCCGACGACGCCGACGACCGGCGTGCCGAACGGGTTGTGCTCCGCGATCGCCGTCGGATCGAAGTTCACATGGACCGCCGTCGGGCCGCCCGTGACGTCGCCACCGACGACGAGAAGGTCAGAGGCCGAATTGTACCGGCCGGCGAGGATCGCATCGATGGCGAGCTTGCTGCCGGCGCCGGCATTGAAGTCGCCGGTCATCGCCGTGATGTCGCCGACGCGGGAGCCATAATAGGGCGAAGGCGCCATGCCCCAGTCGGGGATGCCATTCGCCATGTTGATCAGGTTGTTGTTGTAGAACGTGTCGAGGCCAGCGAAGCTCGCCAGGCCGTTCACGTTCATGACGCCATCATTGTCGAACTCGCTCGCGCCGGTGGGAGCCGTGAAGGCGAAGGTCGTGACGCCGGTGAGGTTCATGATCGACGCATTGTGGACCCAGTTGCTACCGGTGTCGGTGGCGAAGCCGAGCGTCGTGACGCCCTCGGCGCGGAACGTGCCGTGATTGTCGAATTCGTTCGATCCGGTCTCCGAGGCGAAGCCGAACGTGGTGACGCCGATCGCGTTGAGCGTGCCGGAATTGTCGAGCCGGTTCGAACCGTCCTCCGAGGCGAAGCCGATCACCGTCGCGCCGCCGAGGTTCATCGTGCCGCGGTTGTCGATCGTGTTGTGGCCGGTCTCGCTGGCGAGACCGAGCGCGGCGACCGTCGAGAGGCCCGGCGTCGCGCCGGCATTGATGTTGATGACGCCACCGACCTCGTTGGTGACGGTATTGGCGCCGCCTTCCGAGACGAGGCCGATCGCGGCATTGCCCGTCACGTTGATCGCGGCCTTGTCGTGGTTGACGATGGCGTTGCCGCCGCTCGCTCCCGTCGCCGCGAAGACACTGATGCCGGAGGTGTTCCAGACACCGCCTTGCGTCGCCAGCGGCGATGAACTCATCGAGTTGACGAAGACGTTGCTGCCGCCATCGGTGGTCAGCGCCACGATGCGGCCGTGGATGTCGCCCTGGTTGACGAGGCTCAGCTCGCCGCCAGCCGAGAAGATCGCAAAATCGCCATCGGCGCCGGCCTGGCCGATCGTGCCGCGGTGATGCACCCCGCCGAGATCCCCCGTCTGGTTGTTGATGACGTTGCTGACGCCGGACATCATGGCGACAGCCGGGGACAGCGCGCCGCCGCCACCAAGGATCGTGCCGCCCTTGCTGGTCAGCCTGACCTCGGCCTCCGTCGCCATGGCGACGACACCGGACGACTGGCCCCTGACGAGCGAGTCGGCGCCGAGCGTGATCGTGGTCGCGGCCGCGCCGTCGGTGTCGAGCGTGACGATGCCGAACTGCGGCACGTCGGTCTGGCCGATCGTGCTGCCATCGCCGACCGTGACGTCGATGCCGCCAGCGCCGAAGTTCAGGCCGACCGCGCCGGCAAGCGTCGCGTCGACGACGTTGCCAATGCCGGTGTCGATGACAGAATTACCGTTGACCGACAGCGCCGCCGTGCCGATCAGCGGCGGATCGATCTCGACGCTGTTGTCCTCGAGCGTCACCGTGGCAGTGCCATTGCCCAGGGCGATGGCCGCCGCGCCGAACAGACCATCATCGACCGACATGTCGCCGTGCAGATTGACCTTGGCGTCCCCGGCCACCGCGACGCCGACCACGCCGCCGCCGATTTCGACGCCGCTGAGATTGACGCCGACGGCGCTGCCGATCACGGCACCGAGGTCGACGCCCGGAATGATGCCGGAAAGGTTGACCCCGGCTCCGCCGGCGTCAACGGCGCCGGCATCGATCGTCACGCTGCCGCCGGCCGCCGCGAAGACACCCGTACCGGCCGTCGCGTCCACGTCGCCATAGGTGAACGTGCCATCGCCATTGTCCACGCCGCCGAGGGCGACATTGCCGGCCAGCGCGAGGGCTATGACGCCGTTCTGACCGCCGCCGATGCCGCCGCCATTCTCGATGTTGACGTCCTTGAGCAGCGACAGGACGTTGATGGCGTCCGTGCCGCCGCCGATCGAGCCGTCGACCGCGTTGGCGATATCGATCTGGCCGCTCGCCGAGCCAACAATGCCGCTGCCCGTCGTTCCCAGGATCGAGCTGTCCGCGCCGTTCTGGATCGAGACGTTTCCGATGACGGGAACGGGCAAGCCGGAACTGGTCGTCCCCAGCTTGATGCCGTTGACCCCGCCGATGATCGTTCCCGAGAGCGGGCCGGTCGCGTTGTTGTCGACCTTCAGGTCCCCGGTGAGGAACGCGGAGATGCCGTTCTGGCCGCCATTGATGGTGCCGCCCGTATTGCTCACCGTGGCGTTGCCGATCAGGGGCACCGGCGTGGTCGTGCCGGAGATCAGGGCCTCTCGTCCGATCCGGATACCGTCGCCCGCCGTGCCGGAGATGATGCCATTGGCGACATCGGAAGCCGTATTCTCGACCTTCAGGTCGCCCGTGATGAACGCAGAGATACCGTTCTGACCACCGCTGATGATGCCGTTCGCGTTGGTCACCGTCGCATTGCCGATCGAAGGCAGCGGCGTGGTCGTGCCGGAGATGACGAACTCGCGTCCGATCTGGACGCCGTCGCCGTTGATCCCCTCGACGATGCCGCCCTTGTTGTCGATCTTCAGTTCGCCGGTGGCGAAGACGGAGATGCCGTTCTGGCTGCCCTTGATCAGACCCTGGCCATTGGGCCCCACGGTATTGGTTACCGTGACATTGCCGATCGAAGGGACAGGAAGAGCCTGGGATCCAATCCGAATACCGTCGCCCGCGGAGCCCGTGATCTTGCCCTTGTTGTCAACGACGATGTTGCCAGTGACGGTAGAGACGACACCGTTGCCGCCGGTGATCGAAGACCCCGAAGTCACATTGAGATTAAAACTGCGGAGAAAGATCGCAGTGACACCGTCGCCAGAAGTTTGCACCGTGCCGGTATTGGAGTTCGTGCCGACGTTTAAAGTGAAATTGGAACCACCTCCGGTAGGAACAACGACCACCGCCGGGGTTGTGCCGGTCACGTTGCCACTCGCGCCACCACACAAAATCGTTCCGGCTACATTGAAACAGGCCGCGCTCGCCTGCTGCGGCGTCATCGCCACCATGCCGGCGAGCAGCACCGCCCCGGAGGCAGAACTCAGCAACCAGGCCTTGCGGCCGGCGTTTCGATTGATCTCAGACATCCAGTCCCCCGGGTCGAAGCTCGGATTGGCAACGCGCGCGGCGACAAGCCCCTCATGCCGCACAGCGCATCCACATGCCTGAGATATGAGCAGGACGCTGGTAGCCGAGTCCAGATTCGTCACTCACAGGTTGCAATTTGCAACCAGCGGGACTCCGTATCGTTTCGTAAGGATGGTGATGCAACTTCTGGCTTAGATGGCCATTCAATTTAGTTTGAATTTTTAAGTATCTAGACTGTGATCAGTTCGTGGGCCGAACTAACGTTAAGGGAATGTTGACCATGTTGCCGGCGCCCCGACGGGGCCGATCGGGGCCACCGTTATTTTGCCCCTGTTGCCTCGATGACACACTCTGACACTTCACAACACACCCTGACAGTTGCAGCAGCGAACGCTACGCCGGCCGAATCACCAGCAAGCTGGACTGTCGGAGCCCCGTCCGATGCGCGGGCCATCCGCCCGGCCGGGG
>JAEWAD010000140.1 GCA_023391905.1 Pseudomonadota bacterium
ACCCTCACCCGGAGCTTCGCTCCGACCTCTCCCTCAGGGAGAGGTAAGGCCAGAGGTTCAAGCCGAGCCGAACACCTCCTCCGTCGCCCCTTCCGCTGGATGGGGCGACGCGTTCGCAATTCGCAGGCTCCGCCTCCCCCGCCATCTCCGCGCAAGCGGGGATCCGGCTGGCCACCTTCCAGGCCGGCCCGATCCCGGGTCCGCCCGGGATGGTGGTGGGGCCGGCGGCTCTCCGGAGCGTTTCGAGCGAAGTGGCCCCCGGTTCGCGTCAAGAAAACGCGACCCAAAAAGATACCGAGCCCGCTCATCGGGCCGCCCATGACCGAGGAATTTGGATTGGCAATGGCTTCGGCGCTCACCCAGACGACGGATCGCGCGAGCCGTCCAAAGCGCGCCCGGCGCAATGGCGTCGTCGGCAGCCGCGCCTTCCCCTATCTCCTGATCCTGCCCATGCTGGCCCTCGAGGGCGCGCTGGTGATCTATCCGATCCTGCGCGGCGCGCTGTTCAGCCTCGACACGCCGGCCGGGCTCGGGCTCGACAACTACCGCTACATGCTGGTCGATCCCGATTTCTGGCGGATGATCCAGCACACGCTGGTCTTCACCCTCTCCGTCGTCGTCGCCATCCTCGCCATCGGCCTGTCGCTGGCGCTCCTGATGAACTGGAGTTTTCGCGGGCGCGGCGTGGTGAGAAGCCTCTTGACCGTGCCCTGGGCAATCCCGGAGGTGCCGGTCGCCATCACCTTCGTGCTGATGCTCGATCCGAGCTTCGGCGTGTTCAACGCCTTCCTGCGGCTCGTCCCGGGCGTCACCGAAAACCCGCAATGGCTGCTCGATCCGGTGCTCGCCATGCTGGTCGTGATCGGCGCCACGGTCTGGAAGGGATTCCCGTTCTATTCGCTGGTGCTGCTCTCGGCGCTGCAGAACGTGCCGGACGAGCTCTACGAGGCGGCGAAGATCGACCGCGCCGGCCGCTTCGCCCAGTTCCGCTACATCACTTTGCCCGGCATCCGCCCGACGCTGGCGCTGCTCGCCGTGCTCGCATTCATCTACTCGACCCAGCAATTCACGCTGATCTGGCTGATCACCGGTGGCGGCCCCGTCGACGCCACGACGACACTGGCGCCGGCGATCTACATGCAGGCCTTCCGCTTCTACAATTTCAGCTATGCCGGCGCGATCGCCGTCGTCGGCTTCGGCATCTCGGCCATCGCGACGCTCTGCTTCGTCGTGCTGCAGCGTCGCGTGGCGGCGCAGTCATGAGCACCCTGCGCCCCACCGCCACGCGCCGGCGCCTGCCCTCGCTCGAGGACGCGCTGCGCGGCGCCGCGATCGTCGTCATCTCGGCGATCATCTTCTTCCCGGTCTACTGGATGATCGTCTCGTCGATCCGCCCGTCGGCGGAATCGCTCTCCTTCCCGCCGCCGCTGCTGCCCGGCTCGATCGACCTGCAATCCTATGTCCAGCTCTTCGTCGAGAAGCCGATCGCGCGCTGGCTGCTGCTCTCGACGCTGGTCGCGTCGTTGACCGTGATCGGCACGCTGATCCTCGTCATTCCGGCCGCCTATGCGCTGTCGCGGCTCTACTGGCCCGGCCGCTCGGCCTTCGGGCTGCTGCTCCTCTTCACCCAGATGATGCCGGCGGCCGTCGTCGTCGCGCCCGTGCTGGCGCTCTATCGGGGTCTCGGCTGGACCGACAATCTCTGGGCGCTGGCGCTGCTCCACACCGCCTTCGTCGTGCCGCTCTGCGCCTGGGTGCTGAAGGCGTCGTTCGACGCCGTGCCGAAGGAGATCGTCGAGGCGGCATTGATCGACGGCTGCGACCGCTGGAAGGTGCTCTGGCTGGTCGTGCTGCCCTTGACCCGGCCCGGCCTCGTCGCCGTCAGCGTCATCGCCTTCTTCGCCAGCTGGAACGAATATCTGTTCGCCTCGACGCTGATCACCAAGAACGACCTCTACACCGCCTCGCTCGGCCTCGCGACGCTGATGACCCAGCTCGACACGCCGCTTTTCGTGCTGATGGCGGCGGGCGTCACCTTCTCGGTACTGCCCGTGCTCTTCTACATGGCGATCCAGCGCCATCTGCTGCGCGGCCTCACCGCCGGCGCGGTCAAGGGATGAGAGGATGATGGGTCGCGGCAGCCAAGCTCCGCCGTCATCCCCGCGAAAGCGGGGATCCATGCCGGGGGCGCGCCACGCCGCTTCCGGCCGCGGCTGCATGGATCCCGGGTCTCCGCTTCGCCGCGCCCGGGATGACGGCGAGGCCGGATATCGTCAAAGCATGACACACAGCTTGCTGGCGTGACGCCAAACCGGAACGTTTCGCATCGGCAATAGCTCTAGGGGACTGCCATGAAGATCACGAAGATCGAGACGGTCTGGTTCGAGGCGCTGCCGCAGGCCGAGTGGGCGAAGCGGAACCCCAAGGCGCGGCAGGCGCTGCCCAACAATCTCTGGGTCCAGATCCACACGGACAAGGGCCTCGTCGGGCTCGGCGAAACCTACTACCTGCCCCGCGCCGTCGCCGCGATCATCCACGACATCTACGCGCCGCTGCTGATCGGCCGCGACGCCCGCGACATCGAGAACCACTGGGCCAACATGGCCGCGCTGGCGAATTTCTGCGGCTCGAACGGCGCCGAGATGCGGGCGATCTCGGCCATCGACGTCGCGCTCTGGGATCTGGCCGGCCAGAACGCCGGCGAGCCGATCTACAACATGCTCGGCGGCCGCAGCCGCGACCGCATCCAGATCTACAACACCTGCGTCGGCTACGGGAAATATGATGACCTCAATGCCTGGCTGACCGGCAAGGCGGGCGAACTGGCGCAGAGCCTGCTCGCCCAGGGCGTCACCGCGATGAAGATCTGGCCGTTCGACCAGTTCGGCCCGACGCTTTCCGGCCCGGTCGACACCAGGAAGCCGATGGTGATCTGGGGCGCGCAGACGGCGGCCGGCCCGCTCGGCCATGCGCTCTCCAACGACGACCTCGCCGCCGGACTGAAGATCGTCGCCGACATCCGCGCCGCGGTCGGCGACCGGATGGCGATCGCCATCGAGGGCCATGCGCGCTGGGATCTTCCCACCTCGACGAAGATCGCCCGCGCCCTAGAACCTTATGACATCCTGTGGCTGGAAGAGATCATGCCGCCCGACAATGTCGAGAGCTATGTCCGGCTGAAGCAGGCGACGACCATCCCGATCTGCCAGAGCGAGCGCGTCTTCACGCGCTTCGGCTTCCGGCCCTGGATCGAGCGCGGCGCCGCCGACATCATCATGCCCGATCTCTCCTGGGGCGGCGGCCTGACCGAAGGCCGCAAGATCGCGGCGATGGCCGACACCTACATGCTGCCCGTCACCTGCCACGACACGATCGGCCCGGTGGCGCTCTGGGCGGCGACGCATCTGATGCACCACATCCCGAACGGCATGATCATGGAGACGGTGCGCGGCTATATCGACGGCTGGTACGACGACGTCGTCACCGACCGGATCGAGGTGCGCGACGGCCACCTGCACCTTTCCGACCGGCCCGGCCTCGGCACCAAGCTGCGCGAGGACCTCCTCACCCGGCCCGGCGCGCGGGTCGAAACCACCACCGAAGAAAGCCTGAAGCGGTGGTGACCGACGCCCCCTTCACCGTCGCCTATACCGGCGACTATCTCGGCCCGGACGGCCGCCTCGCCATCCCCGACATCGCGCTCGACCGCTATGACGGCCATCCCGCGATCACCGTCGATTTCCTGCGCGACCTGGCGCCGACGCCCGACGACAAAGCCTATCAGGAGCGGCTCTATTCGCTCGAGATCACGCCGCAGCATGTTGCGAGCGCCGACGGCATCGTCGTCTTCCGTCCCTGGGTGAAGGCGTCGGCCTTCGCCGAAGGGGCCGAGCGGCTCGTCGTGATCGGCCGCGCCGGCGCCGGCATCGACAAGATCGACCTCGACGCCTGCACGCAAAACGACGTCGCCGTCTACAACGCGCCGGACACGCTGACGCACGCCACCGCCTCCTCCGCCTTCCTGCTGATGCTGGCGCTCGCCAAGCGCCTGCCGGAGCAGGAACGCATGGTGCGCGACGGGCGCTGGGACCTGCAGCCCGTCACCATGGGCCTCGACCTGCCCGGCAAGACGCTCGGCATCGTCGGCCTCGGCGTGTCGGGCCGCGAGCTCACCCGCCTCGCCGCGCCCTGGGGCATGAACATCCTCGCCTTCTCGCCGCGCGCGTCCGAGATCGAGGCGGCGCATCTCGGCGTCACGCTGGTCGCGAGCCTCGAGGAACTGTTCGCCGCGTCCGATTTCATATCGCTGCACAACCGGCTGGACGCGACGACGCGCGGTCTGGTCACGGCGGCGCATTTCCGGCGCATGAAGCCGTCGGCCTATTTCGTCAATGTCGCGCGCGGCGAGATCGTCGACCAGGCGGCGCTCGTCACCGCGCTTCGCGACAGGTGGATCGCCGGCGCCGGGCTCGACGTCTTCGAGCACGAGCCGCTGCCGAAGGACGATCCGCTCGCGGCGCTCCAGAACGTCATCCTGACGCCGCACTGGCTGCCCTCGACGCGGGACGCAGCGCGGCTCACCATGACGCTGATCGCCGACGGCATGATCGGCATGGCGGAGGGCCGGATTCCCGCTACCATCCTCAATCCCGCCGTCCTCGAACGGCCGGGCTTCCTCGCCAAACTCGCCCGCTTCACCCCCTCCGACCCTCCGGAATAGCCGAGACCAAGATGATCCGCAGAAACCGTCTGAAGGCCAATCTCAGGGCCGGACAGAAATCGTTCGGCATGTGGCTGCAGAGCCCCGACCCGACCTTCGCCGAGATCACGGCGCTCGCCGGCTTCGACTTCTTCATCTTCGATCTCGAGCACGGCACCGGCGACGTGCTGACGGCGGTCGAGGTGATGCGCGCCGCCGCCTGCACCAATTCGACCGCGATGATCCGCGTGCCCTCCTCCGATCCGATCACGCTCCGCCGCATCGCCGACGCCGGCGCCGAGGCGCTGCTGGTGCCGATGGTCGAGACGGCGGAAGAAGCGAAGAAGATCGTCGACGCCTGCCGCTTCCCGCCACTGGGCAAACGCGGCAATGCCTGGGACATCACCCGCGCCGCCGGCTATGGCATCGCCAAGGATTACATGGAGCGCGTGCATGACGAGCTGCTTGTTGTCGTGCAGATCGAGACGGAAAAGGGCGTCAGGAACGCCCGCGCCATCGCCGAGGTCGACGGCGTCGACGTGGTGTTCATCGGCCCGACCGACCTCTCCGGCAGCATCGGCATGCCGGGCCAGACCGGCGCGCCGGAAGTCGAGGCGCTGATCGCCGAATGCGTTGCGGCGGTCGAGCCGACCGGCAAGCCGCTCGCCACCGTGCCGCGCCGCGGCAGGACCTGGCAGCAATGCTTCGACGACGGCTTCGCCTTCGTCGCGTCCGGCAGCGATCTCCACTATTTCCGCGTCGCCGCCGAGGCCCAGTTCCGCGACTGGCAGGCCTATTCGGCAAAGGCGAAGGCGGCGGCGGAGTAGAAGAGGAATGCTGGCGTTAGCCGACACCAAAGGCACGGCCCATACCTCTCCCGGAGGGAGAGGTCGGAGCGCAGCTCCGGGTGAGGGACTGCCTTGTCCGGAGAGGGCACTCCCTCACCCCTGCCCCTCTCCCACCCAGGAGAGGGGAATGCTGTAGGAT
>JAEWAD010000143.1 GCA_023391905.1 Pseudomonadota bacterium
GCCCCAGACATAGGGGCCGCCGAGGAATCCGCGGCCGGCCGCGACCTCGACTTCCTCCTCGACCTCTTCCGCGACCTCGGCGAGGTCCTGCGCTTCGTCGTCGATCTTGTGCTCGATGCGGTCGGTCAGCTCCTCCGTCGCGGCCGCGTCGGCGGGCTCGGCGTTGGTGGGCGTGGTCAGCGGGGCGGAAGCCATTGTCGGCTCGTCTCCTGATAGGTGGGCGGCAAATGCGCCGAAAAAGTCATCGGCCATTTTCTTGGCGGTTGTGTCTATCAGGCGCGAGCCCAATTGCGCCAGCTTGCCGCCGACCTGCGCCTTGACGTCGTAGGTCAGGATCGTCGCGTCGCCATCCTCGGCGAGCCGCACGTCGGCGCCGCCCTTGGCGAAGCCGGCGACGCCGCCCTTGCCCTCGCCGCTGATCGTGTAGCTCTCGGGCGCGTTCACGTTGGAGAAGGTGACGTCGCCGACGAAGGTCGCCTTGACCGGGCCGACCTTGGCCACGACCTTGGCGTTCATCGCCGTGTCGGAGGTCCTGGTGAGCTCCTGGCAGCCGGGAATGCAGGCGCGCAGGACATCCGGGTCGTTCAGGGCCTGCCAGACCGCGTCGCGACTGGCGGGGATCCGGTATTCGCCCGTCATTTCCATGGGTGGTGATCCTTGTGTCGCGCGCTTGGGCGCGCGTCTCGTCATTCTGGAACGTTTATGCTGGCATGGGCCCTTGGCGACGGCAAGTCGCCCGCCCGCATGAAGTCGCCGCGTCATGGCCGGGATCGATTGGCATTCGGCGCGGCGAACGCTATGAACCGACCATGACGACAGCTTCCGATCTTCCCGACGCCGCACGGCACCCGAACGCCCCGGCATCCCGCTGGCCGGTGATGCTCGAGACCGAGGGCTGGCCCGACTATGCCCTGATCGATTCCGGCCATGGCCGGAAGCTCGAGCGCTATGGTCCCTACCGGATCGTTCGGCCGGAAGCGCAGGCGCTCTGGACGCCGCGCCTCTCCGCCGAGGAATGGGATCGCGCCGACGCGATCTTCACCGGTGCCAAGGACGAGGATTCGGACGGCCGCTGGAAATACCGGAAGCCGATCGGCGAGACCTGGCCGATGGCCTGGCCGCTGCCGCGCGCGGTCGGCGAGGGCGAGGTGCGCTTCCTCGGCCGCTTCACCGCCTTCCGCCATGTCGGCTTCTTCCCCGAGCAGGAGATGCACTGGGCCTGGTTCGGCAAGAAGATCCGCGACGCGCAATACGCCGACAAGAAGCGCGTGCCGAAGGTCCTGAACCTGTTCGGCTATACCGGCATCGCCTCCTTCGTCGCGGCGATGGCCGGCGCGCAGGTGACGCATGTCGACGCCTCGAAGAAGGCGATCGGCTGGGCCCGCGACAACCAGCAGATGTCGGGCATCGCCGACCTGCCGGTGCGCTGGATCGTCGACGACGCGATGAAGTTCGTGCAGCGCGAGGTGCGCCGCGGCTCGAAATATGACGGTATCGTCCTCGATCCGCCGAAATTCGGCCGCGGCCCGAACGGCGAGGTCTGGGACATCTTCGAGCGCCTGCCCGAGATGATGGCGCTCTGCCGGCAGCTGCTTGCCGACGACGCGCTGTTCCTCTGCCTTTCGGCCTATTCGATCCGCGCCTCCTTCATGGCGATCCACGAGACCTCGGCCGAGGCGCTTGCCGGCTTGCCGGGCACGCTCGAATCCGGCGAGCTGCTGATCCGCGAGGAAGGCGGCGGCCGCACCCTTTCCACGTCGCTCTTTTCCCGGTGGTCCCGCGATGGCTGATCCTTCCGAAATTGCCGCGCCCGGCGCGGTCAGGACCATCACCAGCCTGACCAATCCGACGATCAAGGACATCCGCGCGCTGGCGCTGCCGAAGCACCGCAAGGAAAGCGGCCTCTTCGTCACCGAGGGGATGAAGCTGGTCGCCGACGCGGTCGAGGAAGACTGGCCGATCAAGATCCTCGTCTATGGCGCCAAGGTCGCCGACCATCCGGTCGTGCGCCGCGTCGCGCAGGTCGCCCATGCGCGGGGCGGCGACGTGCTGGAAGTCTCGGAAGCCGTGCTCGCCAAGATCACGCGCCGCGAGAACCCGCAGATGGTGGTCGGCGTGTTCGAGCAGCGGCTGACGCCGAAGAGCGAGATCCGGCCCGGCCCCGCCGGCGTCTGGGTGGCGCTCGAGGGCATCAAGGACCCCGGCAATCTCGGCACCATCATCCGCACGGCGGACGCGGTCGGCGCCGAGGGCGTCATCCTGGTCGGCGACACGGTCGATCCGTTCGGCGTCGAGGCGGTGCGCGCCACCATGGGCTCGATCTTCCACATGAAGCTCGCCCGCATGAACGTCGCCGAGTTCAAGGAATGGCGGAAGAACTGGCCCGGCATCGTCGTCGGCACGCATCTCTCCGGCAAGGCGGACTACCGCACGCTCGACTATGACCGGCCGGTGATGCTGTTCATGGGCAACGAGCAGTCGGGCCTGCCGGCCGACCTCGCCGTGACCTGCGACGAGCTGGTCAAGATCCCGCAGGCGGGCAGGGCGGATTCGCTCAACCTCGCCATCGCCACCGGCGTGATGCTCTACGAGATCCGCCGCGACAAGCTGAAGCTCTGAGCCGCGCCGGGTGCGCGCCGCGTCGGCGCGACCCGGGCCGCCTGCTCGACAACATGCCGGGGACCGCGATGACGCCCGAGACCGACATCAAGGCCGAGACGCCCGCCGCCCGCATTCCCGGGCCGCTCTCGGCGCTGGGCCTTTCGATCATCGTGCTGACGGTGGTCATCGACCAGGTGTCGAAGTGGATCGCCGACGCCAATCTCGTCTACCAGCAGGGCATCGAGCTGCTGCCGCCCTTCCTGGCGCTCTACCGGGTCAACAACACCGGCATCGCCTTTTCCATGGGCGACAGCGCCGACAGCGTCATCCTGGTCGTGCTGACCTCGATCGTCACGCTGGTCATCCTGCATATCTGGCGCGGCTCGACCGAGGGCGGCCGCCTCGCGAGCGCCGGCTTCGCGCTGATCGTCGGCGGCGCCATCGGCAATCTGATCGACCGCGTCTGGCACGGCCACGTCATCGACTTCCTGTTCCTGCACTGGAACGCGCGCGGCTTCTTCGTCTTCAACCTCGCCGACGTGGCGCTGACGATCGGCCCGGTGCTGCTCGCCTGGGTCTACCTGCTCCAGCCGGGCAAGAAGGCCGGCTGAAGCCATTCCTGGGGCGGCGCAGCCTCTTCACCTCTCCCATGGGGAGAGGTCGGAGCGAAGCTCCGGGTGAGGGG
>JAEWAD010000164.1 GCA_023391905.1 Pseudomonadota bacterium
CGGCAGGACCCGGCGCTGTTCTGGACGCTGACGCTGCGCGAGATCGGCGTGATCCTTTCGGCTTCGGCGGAAAGGGAGCGCCGCGACCACAATGATCGCGCCTGGCAGGCGCACACCACGGCCTATCTCGCCTCCTATCACCCGCGGAAGCCGGCCGAATTCCCGAAACTCGCCAAGCTCCAGATGTCGGCCAAGGCTGATCGCCGACGCGCGCCGGCAAAGCACCGCTGGGAGGACGATTTCGCCATGATGCAAGCCTGGACCCAAGGACACAGCTGATGGCTGGATCGATCATCGGTGCGCTGCGCGTCGTGCTCGGCATGGACAGTGCTGAGTTCCAGTCCGGCGCCGACAAGGCGAAGACGGAGATGGCTGGCATCGGCAAGGCGGCCGAGAACATGGGCAAGGTGGTCGGCGCTGCCGTCGGCGCGCTGGCCGCCGCCTTCGCGCTTCGTGAGCTGGGCGGGCTCGCCGACACCTGGTCGGAGCTGAACGCCCGCGTCAAGAACGCGACCGGTTCCATGGAAGCCGGTGCGGCGACGATGGGCCGCCTGCAGGAGATGGCGCGGCGGACCTATTCGTCGATCACCCAGACCACCGAGGCCTTTCTGCGCAACTCCACCGCGCTGTCGGCGATGGGCTACAGCACGACGCAGCAGCTCGACCTGGTCGAGACGCTGAACAACGCCCTCGTCGTCTCGGCGACGAAGGGCGAGCGCGCCGCCTCGGTGATGGATGCGTGGTCGAAGGCGATGGCGACCGGCAATCTCGCCGGCGACGACCTCAACACGGTCATCGCCGGCAGCGACCGGTTGGCTAAGGCGCTCGCCGATTCCATGGGGATCAACGTCAATCAACTCCGCGCCTATGGAGCGGAGGGCAAGATCACCCGCGACGTGATGTATGGCGTCACCTCGCAGCTGACGCAGTTGCGCGAGGAAGCCGACGCCATGCCGGCGACGATCGGCGACGGCATGCTGCTGATCAAGGACGCATTCCTCGTCCTCGTCGGCAGTCTGGACCAGGCGCTCGGCGCATCCTCCTCCTTCGGCGCGATGCTGGTTCGGCTCGGCGACGGCATCCGTTCCATGGGCGATGTGCTGGTTACAGCGGTGCAAATCCTGAGCGGCATGATGGCGCCGGCGCTGGAGCTGGTCGCGGGTTATGGCGACGTGCTGAGCAAGGCCTTCATGGTCGTCGGTGCCACCATCGTCGCGGCGTTCGGGCCGACGGCGCTCGCCGCGGTGACGACGTTGTCGACCGCGATCGGCAGCACGATGGTCGGCGCGGTGCGCGCGCTATCCGTGGCGATGATGGCCAACCCGCTCGGACTGCTGGTCGGCGCGATCGCGGCGGTGGTGGCGGCCGTCTATCTGTTCCGGGACGAGATCAGCAACGTCATCGGAACCGATGTCCTGCAGCTGATCAAGGATGCGACCAACTCGATCCTCGGCGCCTTCGTCGGCGCCTTCAAGGCGATCGGGGTGGTCTGGGCCAAGCTTCCACAGGTGCTTGGCGACATCGTTTTGTCGACGGTCAACAAGGTGATCGAAGGCATTGAGACAATGATCAACAAGTCGATCAGCGGCATCAACAGCCTGATCGAACTCGCCAATGCCGCGCTCGACAAGATCGGCGTGAAGCTCGGCACGCTCGGCAAGGTCGAGATGGGCCGGGTCGAAAACCCCAATGCCGGCGCCGCCGATACCACCTGGCAGGATGCCAGTGGCGTCATGTCGGCCAGCATGAACGTCGACTATGTCTCGGCGCTCAAGACGTCGCTCACGGCTGCGGGCGACTGGATCGGCAGCTTCCGCGAGAGCACGGTCGCCGCTTCGGAGGCGGTGACCGGCCTCAACCAGAATATCGCCGGCACCGGCGAGGCCGCGGGCGGCGCCGGGCAGAAGGCGCGCGACGAGATGCAGCGGTCGCTCGAGGCGCTGCGCGCGGCGCTGATGACCGAGGAAGAGGCCGAGATGGCGAGCTACGCCAAGCGCCTCGAGGACATTCAGACCTTCTATGAGGCTGGCCTGATCCAGAAGGCGGAATATGACGACCTGATGGAGCGGGCACATTCCGAGCACACCGACCGCATGGCCGAGATCACCCGGCGCGGTGTCGAGGAAGAGGCGCGGTTGCGCGAGCAGACCATCGGCTACGCGGCGGATGTGATGGGCTCGATTGGCTCGATCATGGAATCGATGGGCGACAAGAACTTCGCCGCGGCCAAGGCCTTCGCGCTCGGAGAGGCCGTCATCAATACAGCGCTCGGTGTCACCAAGGCCCTCGGCCAAGGCGGCATGCTGGGCTTTGCCGGCGCCGCAGCCGTGGCAGCCGCCGGCGCGGCGCAGATCGCAACCATTCTGAGCGCGCGCAAGGGCTCGTCGAGCCGCCCGAGCGTGCGCTCGGCAAGCAAGGGAACGACGCCCGCCTCGGGCGGTAGCGGTGGCACGGCGGCCCAGCCGGTGCAGCAACAGTCCGTCATGATCAAGCTCGAGGGCGAGAGCTATTCGAAGCAGTCCGTCGAGGAGCTGATCGCGACCCTGCGGGACGCGCAGAAGGACGGCCACCAGCTTCTGATCAGCACGGCCTGACGGGAACAGACCAGCATGGCAATCGTCATTACGCGCGGCGTCGTCCTCGCCGCCTCCGCGGAGGAGATCGGCGGCAACGCGCCCCTGATCGGCTGGCAGAACCTCGTCGGGCGGTCGGGTGTTGCCGCGACCTCGGAGGCGGCCGGCTATCCGGCGTCCAACCTCGCCAATCCGTCGACCGCGCTGTTCTGGAAGGCGACGGGGACGGCGACGCAATATCTGACCGTCGACCTGAGCGGTGTCGACACCGTCGACTATGTCGGCATCGCGCGCCACAATCTCGGCTCTGGCGGCACGTCGGTCTCCGTCGAGGTCGACGATCCCGACAATCCGGGTTCATGGCTCGAGGTAGCGGCAAGCCTGCTGCTTCCGGATGACGGGCCGGCGCTGATCCGCTTCGACCCGGTCTCGCCGCTTCAGCTACGCGTCAAGCTGCAACCGGCCGCGGTTGTACCGGCCGTCACCGTTCTCTATGTCGGTTCGCTGCTGGTCCTGCCGCGCGGGCTTCAGCCCGGCCATGTGCCGCTGCCCTTCGCCGCCAGCGACGAAATCGTCACCGGCCAGGCCGAGAGCGGCGATTTTCTCGGCCGGATCGTCACCAAGCAGGCGCTCACGACTTCGGTCTCGATCATCGCGCTCGACTATGACTGGTTCCGGCAGCACATGGCCGCCTTCGTCCGGGTCGCCCGCACGACGCCCTTCTTCTTCGCCTGGATGCCGGAGAGCTTTCCAAACGAGGTCGGCTTCGCCTGGCTCAACAATGACGTTCGGCCGGAGCTTCAGGCGGTGCAGAGCGGCTTCATCGTCTCGCTCAATCTCGATCTCGGAGCCGTCACGCTATGAAGGCCCTGACCTTCGTCGAGATCGACGTCGACACGTGCAGCCTGAGCTATGGCGTCGGCGCCTGCACGGCGACGCTCGCTGGCCCGACGCCGACCGGCACGCATAAATGCTTCAACACGAAGGCGACTTGCCAGGCTCGGGCGGCCTTCGCCAATGCGCCCGTCACGCTGCGATTCGCCGTTGGCACCGGATATCTCGCCGAATCCGGCATCGAGGCGATCGGCTGCGTTGAAAATGTCGCCCTCGAGGCCGGCACCATCTCGCTTGGCGAAAACCTCGGCACGCGCTCGTCGCTGACGGTCACCTTCTCGGATTTCCGCTGGTCGGATACCGGCCCCGGCTTCGACAAGTATGTCGCCGAGCGGCCCTATGATCCGTTCAAGCAGGGTACCTTCTGGGGGAAGTTCCGGGCGCGTCAGCCCTTTCTGCGCGGCCGGCCCATCCGGCTGATCCGCGGCTTCCTCGGCCAGACGCTGGCCGAGATGGAGACGCGTCATTTCATCATGGAAAGCTTCGACGGACCGTCGCGCGACGGTCGCTATTCGATCACCGCGAAAGACGCGCTGAAGATGGCGGACGGCGACCGGGCGCAGGCACCGAAGCTTTCGAACGGCTTCCTCGTCGCCGCGCTCACGACATCGTCGACTTCGGCGACCCTGTCGCCGGCCGGAATCGGTAACCTCGAATATCCGGCCTCCGGTCTGGTGGCGATCGGCGGCAAGGAGATCTGTTCTTTCACGCGGTCGGGAGACACGCTGACGCTCGTCCGCGCCCGCAACAACACCGTGGCCGTGGCGCATGACGCGCAGGACCGGGTGCAGCTATGTCTCTCCTATGTCGGTCAGGATCCGGCCGACATCATCCGGGACCTGTTCGTCAACTATGCCGCGGTGCCGACCGCCTATATCGACCTGACCGCCTGGAAGGCCGAGACCGAGAACTTCCTGAAGCGGCTCTATAGCGCCGTCCTGGCCGAGCCGACATCGGTCAACGCGCTCGTCGCCGAACTGGTGCAGCAGGCGGCACTCGCGGTCTGGTGGGATGATGCCGGCCGCAAGATCCGCCTGCAGGTCCTGCGCAAGATCAGCACGACGGCGTCGCGCTTCGACGAGCGCAACGTGATGGCGGGATCGCTCAAGATCGCCGAGCAGCCGGACAAGCGGATCTCGCAGGTATGGACCTATTTCGGGCAGATCAACCCACTCCGGAAGGTCGACGACGCCGACAACTACCGCTCCTCGGCGCTGACGGTGAACCTGGAACGCCAGGCGGACTACGGCACGCCGGCGATCAAGCGGATCTTTGCGCGATGGATTCCGGCCTTCGGGCGACAGGTGGCGCTGCGGGCGAATGCGATCCAGATGGGCCGGTTTCTCGATGCACCGCGCAAGTTCGCTTTTGACGTCTTTCGCGACCCGAACGGCATCGTGCCGGTGCCGGGGCAGGGCTATCGCCTCGAGGGGAGCCCGATGCAAACCGACATTGGCGAACTCGAGGATGTGCCGATCCAGATCACGCGGCTGCAGCCGGGCGACGCCTTGTTCTCCGTAGAGGCTGAAGAGGTGCTGTTTGCGGCGATCGATGACGGCGGCCCCGGCGACGACGGGCGCGTGCTGATCATCGACGCGAACACGCTGAACTTCAACTGGCGTGCCGCTTACGACCAGATCTATCCGACGCCGGTGTCGGGAGACGAAGTCGTCTGCATCGTCGAGACCGGCGTGATCGTCGGATCGTCGGATACCGCGGTTCCGGCCTTCGCTGTGGGCTCGTGGCCGTCAGGAGTCGCTCTGAAGCTAGTCCTGCGCGGGCGCGTTCAGGGCGCTGGCGGCAACGGCGGCGACGCGACCAACGGCCTGCGCCTTCCCGGCAAGCCCGGCGGAGGAGCGCTCTATACGCGGTCGCCGATCGCGATCGAGGCCGCCGCCGGAC
>JAEWAD010000170.1 GCA_023391905.1 Pseudomonadota bacterium
CACCATGGCGCCCTCGTTGTGGGCATAGGAGAGCCGCTCGGCATATTTCTCGGCCGCCTCGCGGTCGGTCGCCGCGGCGACGACGGTCGTCACCGCGAAGATCTTGAGGCTGCGCGGATCCCGCCCCTGCGCCGCCGCGCTGGCGCGGATGTTGGCGACAACCGGCGCGATCACCTCGGGCCGCGTGCCGTGCACGAACACGCCCTCGGCATGGGTGGCGGCAAAGGTCTGGCCGCGCGACGACGATCCCGCCTGGAACAGCACCGGGGTGCGCTGCGGCGACGGCTCGGCGATGAAGGCGTCCGGCACGTCGAAATAGCGGCCGTGATGCGCGATCGGATGCACCCTGGTCGGATCGACATAGATGCCCTTCGCTTTGTCGATGACGACGGCGTCGTCCTCCCAGGAGCCTTCCCAGAGCTTGTAGAGCACCTCCATGAACTCGTCGCCGCGATCATAGCGCTCGTCATGCGAAAGCTGCTCACCACGGCCGAGATTGCGGGCGGCGCTGTCGAGGTAGGAGGTGACGATGTTCCAGCCGACGCGGCCGTTACTCGCATGGTCGAGGCTCGTCATCTTGCGGGCGAAGGCATAGGGCTGCTCGTAGGTCAGCGACACCGTCGCCGCGAAGCCGAGATGTTTCGTCACCGCCGCCATCGCCGGGATGACGGTGAGCGGGTCGTTGATCGGCACCTGGATCGCATTGCGCAGGGCCGCGTCCGGCTTGCCCTCATAGACGTCGAGCATGCCCAGCACGTCGGCGAGGAAGATCGAGTCGAACCCCGCCTCCTCCAGCATCACCGCGAGCTCGGTCCAGTAGGAAAGGTCCTTGTAGCGGTGCGACTGGTCTTCCGGATGACGCCAGAGGCCGGCCGAGATGTTGACCGGCGAGCAGTTCTCGAAGGCGTTCAGATGGAGGGTGCGGGCGGTCATGGGCGGTTCCCAATGCTGTCTCATTACTTCACCTCTCCCTGAGGGAGAGTCGACGCACGAAGTGCGGCGGGTGAGGGTTTACGGCCTTACCGGAGAGTTCCCTAAACCCTCACCCGGGCTTCGCTCCGACCTCTCCCTCAGGGAGAGGTGAAGAACCGCCCACCCAGCTACTCTGTCCTGCCTCATTCCTTAGACCCCGCCGGCTCGGCATCGGCGTAGGTCTTCGCCACCGCCTCGATCGCAGCGTCGAGATCGACGGGCTGGCCGAGGGCTGCGAGCGCCTGGCCAAGGGCGACGACATTGGCCAGCACCGGCCGGTAGGCGGCGCGGGCGGCGGTGTGGTTCAACCGGACCAGCAGCGTCTCGACGCCGCCGACGCCGGGGCTGATCGCGGCGTCCTCGCCCGCGCTCGCCGCGGCGACCAGCGCGTCGACATCGATGCCGCTAGGCACCGGCACGGCGGTGACCAGCGCCGAGGCGGCCGCGTCATCCTCGATCCACAGCGCGGCACCGAGCGCGCGAACACCGGCGCGGGTGGCGCGCATGGCGAGCTGGTGGCGCTCGACCACCGTCTCGATGCCGTCCTCCTCCGCGTCGATCCGGTCGAGTGCCGCGTCGAGCGCCCAGAATTCGAGCGGCGCCGGCGTGCCGGGCAGCGCATCCGCGCCGCGATCGAGCCAGTTTTCCTTGAGATCGAGCAGCGACAGCGTCGAGAGCCGCAAGGCCGGCGCCTCGGCGATCCTGGCCCAGGCGGCCTCGCTGACCGATATGGCGGAGAGGCCGGCCGGCCCGGCCAGCGCCTTCTGCGGGCCGATGATCGCGATGTCGATACCGAGGGTCTGGACCTCGAACGGATGCGCGCCGATCGAAGCGACGGCATCGACGACCAGGAGCGCGCCGCGCGCCTTCGCGGCGACGGCGATCTCCGGCAGCGGGTTCAGCGAGCCATTCGCCGCCTCGCCATGCACCAGCACGACGGCGTCGACCCGTTCCATGCTGTCGAGCGCCGCCTGGAAGGCCGCCAGCTCGACCGGCTTCCCGAGCTCGGCCACGACATTCTCGACATCAGCGCCCCCCCGGCGCAGCCAGGTCGCGAAATAGTCGCCATAGGGGCTGGTGACGACGTTGAGGACGCGAAGCCCCGGCTTGGCGAGGCTGGCCGCGACCGCCTCCAGCGCCACGACGGCTTCCGCCTGCACGAAGACGACATCGTCGAAGCTCCGCATCACGGCGCCGATCCGGTCGGCGAGCACGGCATAGCCGACACTGGGATAGGCGGGCGGATCGAGCAGGTCTTCGGCGGCGAACTGGGTCATCGATTATCGTCTCTTGCTGGAACCTGGCCCGGAGGAACCTGGCTTTTCAAGCATTGCTGAGAGAACACCGTCCTCAACATCCTGAGGAGGCCCGTAGGGCCGTCTCGAAGGACGCAGGGTGCTGGTGCGCACTCAAGGGGAACTGGCAGACGCGTCGTGCGTCCTTCGAGACGGCTTTCTGCGAAAGCCTCCTCAGTATCTGGCCTGTAATTCGACAAGGCTCGCCGCGCCATTTTCCCTTCACCTCTCCCATGGGGAGAGGTCGGAGCGAAGCTCCGGGTGAGGGGGTAGGGAACCATCCGGATAGGGCGTAACCCCTCACCCGCCGGCCTTCGGCCGTCGCCCTCTCCCTCAGGGAGAGGTGAAAGAAGAGTGCCCCCTGCATTGCCGGCCAGGCACTCAGGATGTCGGGGAATGGGGACTGCAATCTCTCCGCCTCCATCGTCTAGCCAGCCCCAGCCCGGCCCGGCTTCCGGCTCAGCTGGAAGCAGAGCGCCGCGAGCCCGAGCAGGGTCACCGTGAACAGGAAGACCACGGTCGCCGCCGCGTAGACGGAAGGCGCCGGGCCATATTGCAGGCTGCCATAGAGATAGACCGGCAGCGTGTTGACGGTCGGCGTGGTCAGGAACGCCGCGACGACGAGATTGTCGAAGCAGAAGGCGTAGGACATCAGCCCGCCGGCGAGGATCGCCGGCAGCAGCTGCGGCAGGATGATGAACCAGAGCGTCTTCAGCCGCGTGCTGCCGAGATCGGCCGCCGCCTCCTCGAGCCTCGGATCGAGGGTCAGCGCGCGGGCCCGGACAATGAGCGCCGTGACGGCGATCGCCGCCGGCGTGATGCCGGCGATCAGCGTCGCGGCGCCGAGCGGCACGCCGGTGACGGCATAGAACAGCAACAGCGACACGCCGATGACCACTTCCGGCACGATCAGCAGGATGTAGGTCAGCCCCGACAGCCACCAGCGCACCCGGGCGCTCGGATGGCGCACCAGCGCGTAGCCGAGCGAGGTCCCCATCCCGAGCGCAATCAGCGCCGCCCAGAAGGCGACGTAGAGGCTGGTCTGGACGGAGCGCCGCAGCGCCAGGTCGTTCCAGGCGGCCGGATACCAGTCGAGCGTCCAGCCGGTGAACTGCGCCGTCTGCTTGCCGACGATGCCGGCATTGAACGAATAGAGGATCGAGACGGCGATCGGTGCGAACAGGAACAGGACAGCGAGCACGAACCAGAGCGCCAGCCCGGCATCGGTGGCGCGGACGGAGCCCTGCCCCTTCGTGCTGACGGCGCGCGCGGTCATGCCGGCACCGTGGCGAAGCCCTTGGTCAGGCGCGCCAGCGCCGCGACGAGGATGGCGACCGCGATCAGCACCAGCACGGCCATGGCCGAGCCGAGCGCATAGTTCTGCGACTGCATGTATTGCGACTGGATCGCCTGCCCCATCAGCACGCCGCGACTGCCGCCGAGCAGGCGCGGGATCACCATCTCGCCCAGCATCGGCACGGCGGTGAGCAGCACGGCGGTGGCGATGCCCGGCCGCGCGAGCGGCAGCGTCACCGCGTAGAAGGTTTGCCAGCGGCTGGCGCCGAGATCGCGGCTCGCCTCCAGCAGCGCCGGCGGAATGCGGTCGAGCACGACGAAGAGCGGCACGATGGCAATCGGCAGGTAGGCATAGACCATCCCGATGAAGACCGCCGTCTTGGTATCGAGCAGGTCAAGCGGCCCGGAATGCAGATGAAGCGCGTTGAGCACCGCCTCGAACACCCCGCCGCGCGCCAAGAGGATCTGCCAGGACATCACGCGGACGAGGAACGACGAGAAATACGGAACGAGGATCAGCACCAGCGCCAGCGTGCGGAAGCGGCCGGCCTTGCGGGCGATGAAATAGGCGACCGGGAAGGCGACCGCGAGACAGAGCGCCGAGGCCGTCACCGCGAACTGCACCGTGCGCAGGAAGGTCGTCAGGTAGAAGCCGGAGAGCGCGGTCTGGTAGTTCTTCAGCGTGAAGCCGAGCTCGACCGCGCCGAACAGCGAGTTGCCGAAGGAATAGACGACGGTGAAGCAAAGCGGCGCCAGGAAGAACACCGCCAGCCAGAGCGTCGGGATCGCGGCGAAGCCATGATCGGCCCACCGCACCGGCGCGGCACGCCGGGCGTTGGCGCGATCAGGTTGCTTCACGAAGGTCATCGGTCCTCTGGATGCCAGCTCATCTCATCCTGCGCATCGTCCCTGCTCCGCCATCATCCTGAGGTGCTTCGCATGAGCGAAGCCTCGAAGGAGGGTCCAGCCAGATGTTCTCGTGTTCAGACGCAGCGCAGAACTGCGACGAAATCCGTCCGCGATCGGCATCAAGGCGTTCCCTGGACCCTCCTTCGAGGCCCGGCTCGCCGGGCACCTCAGGATGATGGTCGAGATATGTGAAGGCGCTCCCGAGAGAGAGCGGGCTCGCTCTCTAGCCGCCGGCCGCGGCCTGGATCTCGGTCTGCACCTCGAGATAGACGCCGATCGTCGCCGGATCGACGACGAAGGAGGTCAGCTTGTCGAAGTCGAGGTCCTTGCCGCCGAAGATCAGGTCGACGTTCTTGGTGTCGGCCGGAAGCTTGTCGCGCAGGCCGGCGAGCGCGGCCGGGAAGCCGATATACTGCGTCTCCGAGATCTGCACCGCCGGCTCCAGCTGGTAGGCCAGGAAGTCATAGACCTGATCGAGGTTGGGCGCCTTGGCGGGGATGGCGTAGTTGTCGACCCAGAGCTCGCTCATCGGGCCGGGCACGACGAATTTCAGCTTCGGATTGAGCGCGATCGCCGCGCGCGCCGTGCCCTGGTTGGTCTGGGCCAGCACGATGGAGCCGTTGGCGAGCTGGTTCGGATCGAGGCCGGCGAAGGTCTTCACATGCTTGGCGAAGGCCTTGATCTCCTCGCCGGCGGCGCGGATCTCGGCCTCGGTCGCCTTGTTCCAGTCCTTGCCATGGGTCCAGAGCGACATGCCGATGGTCTCCCAGCCGGAATCCGACAGGCGCACCTTGCCGCTGACGCCAGGCTTCGCGCCGGCGTCGAGGAAATCCTGCCAGGTCTTGATCTCAGCCCCGACGGCTTCCGGATCGTAGACGACGCCGAGCACGCCCCAGTCCTTCGGGATCGAGTACTTGTTGCCGGGGTCGTAGTCGCGATTGAGCAGCGACTGGTCGAGCGAGGCGAGGTTCAGGCGCGAGTGGTCGATCTCCTGCAACAGGCCGCGATCGGCCATCTGCTTGATCCAGCTCGAGCTCGGGATGACGAGGTCGAAATCGGCGCCGGCCGGGCTGTTCAGCTTGGCGAACAGCGTCTCGTTCGAATCGTAGGAGGTGATGTTCGGCGTCACGCCCGACTTGCGGGCGTATTCGGCGAGGCTCTCGTTGGAGAAATAGTTCGGCCAGCTGAACACGTTGAGCGCGCCGCCGCTGGCGGTCTCGTCGGCGAACGCCCGGCCGGGGAAGGCCGACGAC
>JAEWAD010000173.1 GCA_023391905.1 Pseudomonadota bacterium
TCTATGTGCTGGCCGACGCCGAGACCCTGCGCAGCCGCGCCGCCCTCCTCGGCCTCGACATCCCGATCGAGACGGTCAGTGCGTCGGAAGCCGTCGGGGCTTTCGATCGCGTCCTGCCGGTCGTACCGCTCGAATCGGCCACCTTCGCGGCGCCGGGTCGCCCCGATCCGGCCGCAGCGCGCGGCGTCATCGAGGCGATCGCGCGGGGCGTCGGCGATGTGCGGGCCGGGCTCGCTTCGGCGCTCGTCACCAATCCGATCAACAAGAAGGCGCTGTTCGACGCCGGCTTCCAGCATCCCGGCCATACCGAGTTCCTCGGCATGCTGTCGGCGGCCTGGAGCGGATCGCCCGCCCATCCCGTGATGATGCTCGCCGGCCCCGGCCTCCGTGCCGTGCCGGCCACCATCCACGTGCCGATCTCGGTCGTGCCGGACCTGTTGACGGAAGAGATGCTGATCCGCACCGGCCGCACCATCGACCACGACATGCGCCTGCGCTTCGGCCTCGCCAATCCGCGCATCGCCGTCGCCGGCCTCAATCCGCATGCGGGCGAAGGCGGCGTGATGGGTACGGAAGACGACGCCGTCATCCGCCCTGCGGTCGCGGCGCTCCGCGCCGAGGGCATCAATGCGTTCGGCCCGCTGGCCCCCGACACGATGTTCCATGCCGAGGCGCGCGCCCGCTACGACGTCGCGCTCTGCATGTATCACGACCAGGCGCTGATCCCGACCAAGACGATCGCCTTCTCGGAAACGGTGAACGTCACGCTCGGCCTGCCCTTCATCCGCACGTCTCCGGACCACGGCACTGCCTTCGACATCGCCGGCACCGGCAAGGCCGATATCTCCAGCCTCGCCGCCGCGCTGCGTCTCGCCGACGAACTGGCGCGCCACGAGGCGGAATATCGCCAGCGCGAGCTCGCTTCGTGACGGCCCAGGACGGGCTTCCCCCGCTTCGCGAAGTCATCGCCACCCATGGCCTGCAGGCCATGAAGGCGCTTGGCCAGAACTTCCTGCTCGATCTGAACCTCACCGGCCGCATAGCGCGCGCCGCCGGGCCGCTCGAGGACGTCACCGTGATCGAGGTCGGCCCCGGTCCCGGCGGACTGACGCGAGCCTTGCTCGCCGAAGGCGCCAAGAAGGTCGTCGCGATCGAGCGCGACCGCCGCTGTCTCGACGCACTGGCCGAGATCGCCGCCCACTATCCGGGCCGGCTCGAGGTGATCGAAGGCGACGCGATGCAGGTCGACATGGCGAAGCTCGCCACCGGGCGCGTGCGCATCGCCGCCAACCTGCCCTACAACATCGCGACGCCGCTTCTGATCGGCTGGCTGCAGAGCGAACCCTGGCCGCCCTTCTACGAGAAGATGACGCTGATGTTCCAGCGCGAGGTGGCCGAGCGGATCGTGGCGACGCCCGACGACGACGCCTATGGCCGCCTGGGCGTTATCAGCGGCTGGCGCGCCGAGGCGCGCATCCTGTTCGACATCTCGCCCAAGGCGTTCACGCCGCCGCCCAAGGTCGTGTCGTCGGTGGTGGAGCTGGTGCCGCGCCAGGCGCCGCTCGCCTGCGACCGCGCCAAGCTGGAACGCGTCACGGCCGCCGCCTTCGGCCAGCGCCGAAAGATGCTGCGCCAGAGCCTGAAGAGCCTCGGCACCGATCCGCTGCCGCTGCTGGCGGCCGCCGGCATCGTCGAGACGGCGCGGGCCGAGGAGATCGACGTGGCCGGCTTCGTCCGGCTGGCGAACGCGCTCCCCTGACTTCGTCGGGGGCTCCAGAGCCGCCTGGGCGGCCCTGGACATTCACCCATCAGTCGCTGGTCGTGCAGTTCGTGGTCTTGTCGGCAATCGTCAGCATCGCGCCCTGGCCCTTGATCCAGAACTCGATGTCGTCCTTCACATAGCGCCCGCCATCGGCGGACACGGCCTGCGTCAGCGTGACCTTGTCGCCATCGGCGAACACGAGCTCCGCCGAACCCTGCGCCGCCTCCGGCGGGCTGAAGCTCGCCGTCAGCCGCGTGCCGTCCTCGCACTGGTAGGCGAAGCTCTTGGCGACCGCGCCATCAGCGCCCTCGACGACCGCCGGCTGGATGTCGGCGGCGACGGCAACGGATGCAGCAAGCGGCATCGGCGCGAAAGCGAGGGCCAGGGCGAGGCAACGGTGGCGAAGCATCATCGAGCGTCTCCGGTCAGAACAGGAATCTCGCAGATCCTCGCAGGGCCACGCCCCGAGGGCGATCCGCAGCCGCCGCGACGCGGCCTCAGGCCTGCTGCAGCAGGTCCCCGACGAAGCCTTCCAGCCAGGTGGTGCGGGCCCGGCGCATGCGCTCGGCATAGAGAATCGCCTGCGCCTTCTCGAGCGAGGTCTGCAGGTCCTTGTTGATCAGGACATAGTCGTAGTCGCGCCAATGCTGGATCTCGGCGCGGGCATTGGCGAGGCGCTTGGCGATGACGTCGGGCGCGTCTTCGGCGCGACGAACGAGTCGCGACGCCAGCTCCGCCATGGTCGGCGGCAGCACGAAGATGCGGACGAGATCCTCCGGCATCGCCTTGGCGACCTGGTCGGCGCCCTGCCAGTCGATGTCGAACAGCACGTCCTTGCCGGAGGTCAGCCATGCCTCGACCGGCGCGCGCGGCGTGCCGTAGCAATTGCCGTGGACCTCGGCCCATTCGAGCAGCTCGCCCTTGTCGCGCAGCTTGTTGAAGGTCGGCTGGTCGATGAAGTGATAGTGGACGCCGTCGATCTCGCTCGGGCGACGCGCCCGCGTCGTCACCGAGACCGAGAGGACGATATCCTTGTCCTCGGCCATCAGGTGCCGGGCGATGGTCGACTTGCCCGCACCGGACGGCGAGGACAGCACCAGCATCAGACCGCGCCGCGAGGGTGAGTTTCCGGCAACCGACATTCAAACGTTCCTATTCGAGATTCTGGACCTGCTCGCGCAACTGGTCGACGGCCGCCTTCAGATCGAGGCCGATCGCCGTCAACGAGCGATCATTCGCCTTGGCGCAGAGCGTGTTGGTTTCGCGATTGAATTCCTGGGCGAGGAAATCGAGCTTGCGGCCGACAGGGCCGCCCTCGATCAGCAGCGCGCGCGCCGCCGTGACATGGGCGGTCAGGCGGTCGAGCTCCTCGCGGATATCGGCCTTGGTCGCCAGCAGCACCGCCTCCTGGTGCAGCCGCACCGGATCGAGCGTGGAGGATGCCTCCATCAGGGCGGCGACCTGCTCGGCGAGGCGCTTCTTGATCGCCTCGGTCGTGCGCGCCGGCGCGTGCTCGGCCGCATCCTTGAGA